>NZ_JBEXGU010000026.1:0-78342 GCF_040607515.1 Streptosporangium sp. NPDC005286
TTTGTTGTGTTTGTGGTTTTTTGTGGTGGGCGCTTCGGTTGGGGCCGGGGCGGGGGGTGGGTTTTGGGACATCCCGCCCTTTTCTTTTACTGGGCGGTATGTCACCGCCTCCTCTCGGAACCCCTGCGGAAGGCCTTCAGAAGCCCTTCTGCGGCGCCGAATCCTGACCGTCAGGCAACGCGTGAGGAGGGCACCGCCCAGGTTTTACAGGAGCCCGGGTCTCCACTATCGGCACGGCGTCGACATGGCAGGGTCGATGGGAGATTCGTCGATCGATCACTGCCGATCGGCTGTGGATATGCTGGCCATGTCGGGAAGATCGGCGCCCGATATCCGACAAGCCCTTGCCGTTTACAGGGAGTAACGAATGGCACGCTTGGTGGCCACCGGCTGGACCGGAGCAGTTCTCGCCGCCCTCCTGCTGACCGGTTGCTCCTCGGACCAGTTGGGCGATCGCGGCGGGAAGGAAAACGCGGCGCCTGACAGGGTCGGCGATGTCGATTACATCGAGGTCTTCCGCAACGCCGACAATTTCCCCAACGTCGCCCGGATCTGTGTCGAGGGCCTGGCCTTCGCCGCCACGTCGAGCGGGACACGCGGCGAAAGCGGCGTCGCCAACCCCGCGCTGCTCCGCATACCCGAGTGGGACGCCAAGTGCGCCGAGCACTCGAAAACCCCTCCGTCCCCCAAGGCGACTTCCTCTCCGGGCTGACCCGGGAGCCGTGACTCCCTCGGACGGGATCCCTTTCCCGGCTCGGGCTCGTCGACCAGTCGTGACAGGCACGCTCGCCCGGTCAGGACCCGCTCAGGGGGCGGCCCCCGCCGCTCTCGGCGAGTAAGGACATCCGTGCGGAGTGCCGGCGTTCAAGCGCGGCCCTACGAGGCCTGTTCCTGCCGCTCGTCACCCGTGTCGAAGAAGGTGCTGAGATACTCCTCCGGTTCGAGATCGCTGTCCCGGAGGAGGGAGAAGACCTCCGTGCCCGGCTCGATCACGTCGTCTGGCAGCCGGTACGCCTGCGCCAGCCCCAGATACTCGAACGCGGTACCGGTGGCGTATCTCGCGGCCTCGCGTTCCGCCATGACAATGGCCTCGTCAAACGAACCGGCGCGCCACAGGGTGACCCGTTCCTCGTAGGTGTCGTGTGGCGCCCCCCAGCGGAAAACACATCGAACCGTGTACCAACCGGTGTCAGGCGTCTTGATCACACCGTAATGATGCCGGTTGGCAGTGACCGGAGCACTACCGAGGTGTTCGTGGCCACCGTCTTTCACACACCGCCACTTTCACACACCGCCACGGAAACCAGACGACACTCGCCCTGCTGCCGGGGGCGATTCGTACGCTCCGTGGAGGATCACCGGCAGGTGCGGAGCATGTTGAGCAAGGCCACCTTCTCCTTGCGGGTCACGAAGAGCCGGTAGTGGTGCTTCACGGTGATCCATGAGGTCGCGTACCGGCACCAGTGGGCGCGGCGCTGCGGGCGCCAGCCCTGCGGGCCTCTGCCGCCTTTGGCGATGTTGGCGGAGTGGCTGACGGTGAGCAGTTCGGGGCGGGTCAGGTCGTTGGCGAAGGCGCGCCGCGTGGCCTGGCTCCATCGTTTGGCGCCCGAGCGCCAGGCGTAGGCGAGCGGCACCACGTGGTCGACGTCCACGTACTTCTCGCTCTTCAGCCACTTGCCGTCGTACGGGCTGTACCAGAGCCCCTTGACCGGGTGGCAGGCCGCGTTGCGGCGTACGCTCCGCCCGTCGCGGGCCAGGACCATCTCCCGCGTGCTGCACCTGCCCTTGCGGTGCGCCGATCGGGGCTGGAACCGCTCGCGGCTGTAGCCCCGGATGGACAGGGGCCTGGCGACCTTGAGCTGAGCCAGCATGCGCCGGGCGAGGGTCGCGGCCTCTGCCTGTGATCGCTTGCGCGGTTCGGCCGCCGCCTCCGGGGTGGTGAGGGCGGAGGTGATCGGGATGAGCACGAGGGTGAGTACGGCGACGTGGGTTGCCCGCCTCAGGAAGATCATGACTTTACCTATACCCAACGACAGCCCCGACCCCGGCAGCCGACGCAGCCGTGAGTGGCACCGTCCGGTGGCTCCTCGCCCCGAGCCGGCGGGGCGCCTGCCAGGTCGCCACCGGAAGAGACGGCGGCGATCACGACCGGAGGGGCTCGGCGACTCACGAAACAAGATCTATTAGAGAGACGACAAACCCCACCCCCTCTGCAGGAAGGCGGGGTTCTCGCTGCTCAACGCCTACTTGAGGAGCTGCCGGGCCATCACCAGGCGCTGGATCTGGTTGGTGCCCTCGTAGATCTGGGTGATCTTGGCGTCGCGCATCATGCGCTCGACCGGGTAGTCGCTGGTGTAGCCGTACCCGCCGAGGAGCTGGACCGCGTCGGTGGTGATCTCCATGGCGGCGTCCGAGGCGGCGCACTTGGCCGCGCTGGAGATGAAGGTGAGGTCGGCCTGGGGCTCGCCGTGCATGGCACGCTCGGACTTGGCCGCGGCGACGTAGGTGAGCTGGCGGGCGGCCTCCAGCTTCATGGCCATGTCGGCGACCATGAACTGGACGCCCTGGAAGTCGGCGACGGCCTTGCCGAACTGCTTGCGCTCCTTGATGTAGCCGATCGCGTAGTCCAGCGCGCCCTGGGCGATGCCGAGCGCCTGGGCGGCGATGGTGATGCGGGTGTGGTCCAGGGTGGCCAGGGCGGTCTTGAAGCCGGTGCCGGGGGCGCCGATCATCCGGGAGGCGGGAATCCGCACGTTCTCCAGGATGACCTGGCGGGTCGGGGAGCCCTTGATACCGAGCTTGCGCTCCTTGGCCCCGAAACTGACGCCCTCGTCGGCCTTCTCCACGACGAACGCGGAGATGCCCCTGGCTCCGATGCCCGGCTCGGTGACGGCCATCACCGTGTAGTACTCCGACACCCCGGCGTTGCTGATCCACATCTTGGCGCCGTTGAGCACGTAGTGGTCACCGTCCGCGACCGCGCGGGTCTTCATGGCGGCGGCGTCGCTGCCCGCCTCCGCCTCCGACAGGGCGTACGAGAACATCCCGTCGCCCCGCGCGACCGCCGGAAGATACTGCTGCTTGAGCTCCTCGGAGGCCGACAGCAGCAGCGGGACGGTCCCGAGCTTGTTCACGGCGGGGATCAACGAGGACGAGGCGCAGGCCCGCGCCACCTCCTCGATGACGATGACCGTCGCGAGCGCGTCGGCACCGGCGCCGCCGTACTCCTCGGGAACGTGCACGGCGTGCAGGTCCGCCGCGACGAGCGCCTTGTAGACGTCCGAGGGGAACTCCCCGGTCTCGTCGACCTCCGCGGCACGAGGGGCGATCTTCTCGTTGGCGAGGGCGCGGACCGTCTCGCGGAGCATCTGGTGCTCCTCGGGCAGTGCGTAGAGAGGGTAGCTCATAGGGAAATAGTAGGACGTCCAACAAACACTGGAGCGCTCCACCCCATGTGGTATGTCCTCCCGCGTTTACGCAGGTGGCAAAGTGGAAGTGTCAGATGCCGATACTCTGACGGCAAATAATTGGGCAGAACCGAAAGGAGCACCAGTGGCCTACCGCCTGACGATGGTGGGAACCGGATACCTCGGTGCGACGACGTCCGCCTGCATGGCCGAGCTGGGCTTCGAAGTCCTCAGCCTCGACGTGGACGCGGAGAAGATCGGCCGTCTACAGGCCGGTGACCTGCCCATCTACGAACCGGGCCTGCAAGAGGTGCTGCGGCGCAACCTGGCCAACGGGCGGCTGCGCTTCACCACCTCGTACGAGGAGGCCGCGGCCTTCGGAGACGTGCACTTCCTGTGCCTGGGCACCCCCCAGAAGCCGGGAGAGTACGCGGCGGACGTGTCCTACCTGGACGCCGCGATCGAGTCGCTGGCCCCTCACCTGACGCGCGAGTGCCTGGTCGTCGGCAAGTCCACGGTCCCGGTCGGCACCGCCCAGCGCCTGGCCGACAAGCTGGCGCGGCTGGCCCCCATCGGCGCGGGCGCCGAGCTGGCGTGGAACCCCGAGTTCCTCCGTGAGGGCTTCGCGGTGAAGGACACCCTGCACCCCGACCGGATCGTGCTCGGCGTCGCCTCCGACAGGGCGGAGAAGGTCATGCGGGAGGTGTACGCCTCCATGCTGGAGATGGGCACCCCGATGGTGATCACCGACTACCCCACGGCCGAGCTGGTCAAGGTCGCCGCCAACGCCTTCCTCGCCACGAAGATCTCCTTCATCAACGCGATGGCCGAGGTCTGCGAGGCCGCGCACGCCGACGTCAAGCAACTCTCCCTGGCGCTCTCCTTCGACGACCGCATCGGCGGCAAGTTCCTCAACCCCGGGCTCGGCTTCGGCGGCGGCTGCCTGCCCAAGGACATCCGCGCCTTCATGGCCCGCGCCGGAGAGCTCGGTGCCGACCAGGCGCTGACCTTCCTGCGCGAGGTGGACGCGATCAACATGCGCCGCCGGGCCCGCATGGTCGACCTGGCCCGCGAACTGGCCGGAGGCTCCTTCCACAACTGCACCGTCGCCGTGCTCGGCGCCGCGTTCAAACCCAACTCCGACGACATCCGCGACTCCCCCGCCCTGGACGTCGCCGTCAAGATCAGCGAGCAGGGTGGCCGGGTCACCGTCTACGACCCCGTCGCCCAGGAGAACGCCCGCCGGGCCCACCCCCGGCTCTCCTACGGCGCCTCCGCCCTGGAGGCGGCCAGGGACGCCCATGTGGTGCTGCTGCTGACCGAGTGGCAGGAGTTCATCACCATGGACCCCGAGGAGCTGGGTTCCGTGGTGGCCTCCCGCAAGATCGTCGACGGCCGCAACGCCCTCGACGCCGAGACCTGGCGCGCCTCAGGCTGGCACTACCGCGCCCTCGGCCGCCCCTGACCGCGCCGTTCCTCTTTCAGCCCCTCGCTCGGCCCTCTGGCCGTGACTCGCCGTCACGCCTTCTCCCGCCACGGCCCGCTCCCGCGATGCGCGGAGCGGGTCGTGGCGATGACGGCCGTCTGAATGATCGAACACAACGAGTGCGATCAGCCGGCGAACACCGCGCGAGGCCGGAACGACAGAGGATCTTCGGAGTGGGAGGACGGCACGAACCGTCTTCGAACATGGCGACGGGTTCCCGGTATGTGCCGGAAACCCGTTCGAATGTGCGTTGACCGTTCGGGAGCCTCGTCTATCACCACCAGCCCCAGCGACGCCTGCGCCAGTGGCGGCGACGGAAGCGGCGCCCCCTCCAGCCGAAACCGTATTCGACCCGTCCCCCTACAGGGAAGATCACGTTGAAGCTCATGAGCGCCCCTCTTCATGTCAATCCTCTGAACCTGTCAATAACCATAATATATGCAATATCCACATAAACCCATAAAAACACTTCCAATTTAGTATAAGAATGCTTTTGGCGGACATTGCGTTTTTAAAAACGCGTGACCGATCTCACCTGCGCGACCGGCCCTGCGGACCCGCTTTTCGTGGTCGGGCAGACGTTTCCCCAGGTCACGGTAGGGATTTCGATGACAGGAAGGCGCGGGTCGCATGGCGCCGCGCCCCTCAAGACCGGAAAAAGGAATCGTGCCGGAGGAGCCGGCAGGCTCGACCACACAGACCCAGGAGGCCGGATGGGCCTCCATACGAACATCGGCCGCGCCGGCCAAGAGGAGCACAGCCCCGGCCGCAAGGACCGCCGAACGAAAAGACCCCCGTCTCGGACGGGGGTCTTCCGGGCTTGGCTCCGTCAGTTGTCGAACTCGCCGAGCTTCACACCGCCGACGAAGGCGTCCCACTCCGAACGGGTGAAGAACAGCTTCGGGCCGTCCGGGTTCTTGGAGTCGCGCAGCACGTAGAGGGGACCTGCTCCGGCCTTGTGCCCCTCGTCGAGGTCGTCGATCACGGCCACCTCGACACAGTCTTCACCGGTGTCACCACCCGGAGCCGCCTTGCGCCAGACGGCGTTGCTCAGGTCCGCGTCCATGTGTCCATCACCTTCGTCATGAGGTCGATGCTCGCTCGCGGGGGCGAGGCCTCCGTGCGGAGCTCTTCGAAACGGGTGCAGATCCAGGCGACGTCTCGGGAACGGTCGGTGACATGCCCTTCGACGGCGCGGTCCACATACACAGTATCCGGACCGCCCCGGTAGGTCTCCAGTATCGGCACCGCTCCCAGGTCTCGTACGGAACGGGGCGGCCGGAGGGCCTTCGAACGGGCTGCCGGTGGCCGGGAGTCCTTCTCACCGGATGAGCTCCCGGATGGGTTCGACGCGCGGGTCGTCGATGTCCGCGTGGTAGTCGTCGGCCGAGGTCTGGTCGCGGCCCGCCGGCCGTTTCGCCGCGCGGAACGCGAGAGTGGCGGCCACGCTGACGGCCGCGTTCAGCACGCAGGCGGTCAGGGCGACGTAGCCGAGACGGCCGTCGCCGATGACCGGGATCTCCGCGAGCGATCCGCCGAAGTGCCTGCCGGTTCCGGGGTTGACGATGCCGTACGCGGTGACGGTGCCGTACACCATGCCGAACGCCCAGCCGACGAGCAGCGCTCCGGGGTGGAACCAGCGGGTGTAGAGCCCGACCACGATCGCCGGGAAGGTCTGCAGGATCCAGATTCCGCCGAGGAGCTGGAAGTCCAGCGCGAACTTCCTGTCGAGGAACAGCACGAAGGCCAGCGCTCCGAACTTGACGAGAAGGGAGGCCGCCTTGGAGACGCGCAGCTCGTCCTGGGAACTCGCGTCCGGCCTGATGAACTCGCGATAGACGTTACGGCTGAAGAGGTTGGCGGCGGCGATGGACATGATCGCGGCGGGTACCAGAGCGCTGATGGCTATGGTGGCCAGGGCGATGCCGCTGAACCAGCTCGGGAACAGGTCCACGAAGAGCCGCGGGATCACGAGCTGGGGGTTGGGCTGACCGTCCATGCCGACAGGGCGCGTACCGGCCGCGATCGCGAAGAAGCCGAGCAGCGCGAACAGGCCGAGAACCAGCGTGAAGGCCGGCAGAAGTGCGGCGTTGCGGCGCACGACGTCGCGGCTTCTGGTCGCGAGCACGGTGGTGACCGTGTGCGGATACACCACCAGTGCCATCGCCGACCCAAGAGCCAGCGTGGCGTACGGCCAGAAGCCGCTCGCTCCCGGGATGAAGACCCCGGTGGGTCGCCCCGTCTTCGGATCGGGCGCCGCCATCCTCTCCTGGGCCGAGGCGAAGATCGCCTCAAAGCCGCCCAGCCGCTGGAGCAGGACGACGAACGCGACCGTCACGACGAGGCACAGCAGAAAGGCCTTCAGGATCGCGATGAGCGCGGGTGCCCGGAGCCCGCTGACGTAGGTGAAGGCGGCCAGCACGGTGAAGGCGACGGCGAGAGGCAGGTCGTTGACGAGAGGGTTGCTGCTCCCCAGGCCGAGCACCTCGAACACCGCCTGGATCCCCACCAGCTGCAGCGCGATGTAGGGCAGGGTGGCCAGCAGTCCGGTCAGGGCCACCGCCAGTGCGAGCCCTCTGCTCCGGTAGCGGCCGCGCACGAAGTCGGCGGGAGTGACATAGCCGTGCCGATGGGCCACCGACCACAGACGCGGCATGACAGCGAAGATCAACGGATACACGATGATGGTGTACGGGACGGCGAAGAAGCCGCTGACCGCGCCCGAGGCGAACATCGCCGCCGGTATCGCGATGAACGTGTAGGCCGTGTAGATGTTGCCGCCCAGGAGCAGCCACGAGGAGAGGGTGCCGAAGCCCCGGTCGGCCAGCCCCCACTGGTCCAGCGCGTTCACGGTGCCCGTGATGTGGCGGCCCTTCCTGCCCTGGACCGCGGCGAACCCCATGACCGTGACGATCAGAAAGAAGATCACGAGGATCGTGAGAGCGGTCCAGTCGATGCCGTCTCGGTTCATCGGAGTCCCTCTCCGGGGTCGGCGGGCCGATGCGCGCCGGTCCGCACCGGGCGGGTGGGGGTCGTGTGGAGGTAGGCGCACCAGGTGAGGCCTGAGGACAGGAAAATCCACAGGAACTGGTACCAGTAGAAGAACGGGAGGCCGAACAACCGTGGCTCCGCACCCGCGTAACCTCCGACCCAGAGCAGCGCCGGGAAGGGCATCCACAGCGCCACGGTGCTCAGCTTCGCCCAGGGGCCGGAGGTCCTGGACCTGACCGGCCGGGCCGGCGGTGACGATGGAGCTGCCACGTCGTCTCCTGAAGTGTCGTCGTCTCCCCCGAGGTGAGGACAGGACGCCGGCGCCCTCCCGCCCGCTCGCCTGAGGGTGGTCGGCGAGCGGGCGGAAGGCGCCGGCGGGGATGGCGCGGATACGCTGACGGATCCCGCCTCAGCAGCACCGGATGCCGGGGCTGCTGTCCCGCAGATCGGATCGGCGCCGTTCGAACTCCCGTCGTGAGAGCGGCGGCGAGTGCGGATGGGGTCGGTGCCGGGCCAGGTACCGGTCGTATTCGCCGGAACCGGTGAGTTCGCGGAGGTACCAGCGGGCGAAGCGCAGCAGGGAGGCCGCGGTCATGATCGCTCGCTGTCCGCTCCGCTGTTCCCCGCCCCCACCTCGGCCAGCTCACGCCGCTCCGCCGCGGTGGTGAACAACCCCGCGGGTGCCACGATGCTGGATTCGACATAGGGCGCCTCTGCCATTGGCAGGGGGTTACGGGACAGTATGGCGCGCCGGCATACGACCACGGCGTTGCCGACGACGATGATGACCAGCAGTGCGAACATCGCCGCCAGCACGCCGTCGACGGTGGAGTTGACGACGACCGCCTGCATGTCGCCGAGGTTCTTGGCGGGCGCGATCACCTTCCCCGCGGCCAGTGCGTCGGCGTACCGTTCCCGCTGGGCGAAGAAGCCGATCTTGGGGTCATCGTGGAAGACCTTCTGCCAGCTGGCGGTCATCGTCACCGCCAAGTCCCAGACCAGCGGTATGCCGGTGACCCACGCCCACTTGAGCTTGCCCGACTTGATCAGGATCGTGGTGGCCAGGGTCAGCGCGATGGCGATCAGGAGCTGGTTGGAGAGGCCGAACAGCGGGTAGAGCTGGTTGATGCCGCCCAGCGGGTTGGTGACGCCGGTGTACAGGAAGTAGCCCCAGGCCAGCACGACCGCGGCGCTGGTGCCCCACAGGCCGGGCTTCCAGCTCACCCGCCCGATCGGCTTCCACAGGTTGCCGAGGGAGTCCTGAAGCATGAAGCGGGCGACGCGGGTGCCGGCGTCCACGGTGGTCAGGATGAACAGCGCCTCGAACATGATCGCGAAGTGGTACCAGAACGCCTTGAACGCGGCGCCGCCGAAGATCCCGGACAGGATCTCAGAGATGCCGACGGCGAGGGTGGGGGCACCGCCGGTGCGGGCGATCACGGTCTGCTCCTGGACCGCCGCCGCAGCGGCGCGCAGGTCGTCCGGGGTGATGACGAAGCCCAGCTTCGTGACGGCGGCCGCCGCGCTCTCGGGGGTGGTGCCGAGCAGGGCGACGGGCGAGTTCATCGCGTAGTAGAGGCCGGGTTCGAGCGCGCACGCGGCGATCAGCGCCATGACGGCGACGAACGACTCCATGAGCATCGCACCGTAGCCGACCAGCCGGACCTGCGACTCCTTCTGGATCATCTTCGGGGTGGTGCCGGAGGCGATGAGCGAGTGGAAGCCTGACATCGCGCCGCAGGTGATGGTGATGAACAGGAACGGGAACAGCGACCCGGCGAAGACCGGCCCGGTGCCGCTGAGCGCGAACTTGGTGATCGCCTCGTTCTGCAGGTGCGGCGCCGCGATGACCACGCCGACCGCGAGCAGCCCGATCGTGCCGACCTTCATGAACGTCGACAGGTAGTCGCGCGGCGTCAGCAGCATCCACACCGGCAGGACGGAGGCCAGGAAGCCGTAGACCACCAGGCAGATGACCAGCGTCTGCGGGCTCAGCGTGAAGGCGTCGGCCCAGGCCGAGTTCTGGACCCAGCCGCCGCCCGCGATGGCCAGCAGCAGGAGCACGACCCCGATCACCGTGGTCTCCATGACCCGCCCCGGCCGCAGAACGCGCTGGTAGAAGCCCATGAAAAGGGCGATGGGGATGGTCATCGCGATGGAGAAGGTGCCCCACGGCGAGTGCGCGAGCGCGTTCACCACCACCAGGGAGAGCACCGCGAGCAAGATGATCATGATGGCGAACACCGCGACCAGCGCGGCGGTCCCGCCCACCGGGCCGATCTCCTCGCGCACCATCTGGCCCAGGCTCTTGCCGTCGCGGCGCATCGAGAAGAACAGGGTGACCATGTCCTGGACCGCCCCGGCCACGATGACCCCGACGATGATCCATATGGTCCCCGGCAGGTATCCCATCTGCGCGGCGAGGACCGGGCCCACCAGCGGCCCGGCACCGGCGATGGCGGCGAAGTGGTGGCCGAACAGCACCCGCCGGTCGGTCGGATGGTAGTCGACCCCGTTGTCCAGCCGTTCGGCGGGAGTCGCGCGACGGTCGTCGACGCCGAGCACCCGGCGGGCGATGAACCGGGAGTAGAACCGGTAGGCGATCGCGTACGAACCGAGGGCGGCGGCCACCAGCCAGATCGCCGAGATCTCCTCTCCTTGGGACAGGGCGATGACCCCCCAGGCGACCGCGCCCACCAGGGCGACCGCCGTCCATATGAGGATCTGCTTGGGGGTTGATCTCGATTTCGTGATGCCGTTTTCGGGCATGGCTGATTCTCCTGAACTCAGGGCATGGCAGAACAGCGCGGTACTACGAGGGAAAAGTCGCCCGGAGATCCGAGCGGGGTGACGTGGTCGGTGTTACCGGCGACGCTGGTCGCGGGTGAGATGACGATCGCGAGGCGGGCGTTCCGCGCCACGTCTCAGGACGTAGGCGACGGCCATGAACACCACGCTCCCCGGCACCCAGATGAGCTGGTACCAGAAGAAGAATTTCATTCCGGCCAGATGTGGCGCGTCGTAGGAATACCAGGGCACCCACAGGAGCGCCACGATGGGCAGGGCCAGACAGATACCGGCCGCGAAACGTCGCGCCCGCCGCGTCGGCTTCACCATCGTCGTCCTCCGGAATGTTCCCGCGTTCTTGTTGCAAGGGTTGCTGATGGTTCCGATCTGGTTTACGCAGATTTCGAGGAGATTTCGTGTCAACCAGCCGTGCGGATTACGCAACCTACAAGTACTGCCCGGGCGTAGTGGACGGTGGCCGATGACAGAGCCGATAAGCGCGGTGACGTTCCTCGCCGTGCTCGGCGGCACCTCTCTGCTCGCGGTCGCCGCGCGCTGGTTCCGGCCGTCTCCCGAACTGCCCACCCTGGAGGACTGGGCGCTGGCGCAGCGCCAGTTCGGCACCCCGACGACGTGGTTCCTGCTCGGCGGGACGATATACACGGCCTACACGTTCGCCGCCGTACCGGGCCTGGTGTACGGCACGGGCGCGCTCGGGTTCTTCGCCCTGCAGTACACCGTGATCATGTGCCCGCTGGCGTTCGTGCTGCTCCCCCGGCTCTGGTCGGCGGCGCGCCGGCACGGGTACATCACCCCCGCCGACTTCGTCCGGGGACGCTATGGCTCCCCCGCCCTCGCACTGGTCGTCGCGGCGACCGGCGTGCTGGCGACCATGCCCTACATCGCGCTGCAGCTGGTGGGCATCCGTTCGATCCTGTCCGCCGTCGGGCTGTACCCGAGGGGGGTGCTCGGCGACCTCGCGCTGGTCGCCGTGTTCGCGGTCCTCGCCGTGGCGACCTACCGGCACGGGCTGCGCGCGCCGGCGGTCATCTCGCTGATGAAGGGCGCGGCCGTCTTCTGCTCGATCCTGGCCGTCTCCTTCCTCGTCCTCGACCGGTTCGGCGGGCCCGGGCCGATGTTCGACAGCGCGGAGCGCGCGCTGTCCGGCGGGGAGGCGACCCAGGCGTCGTTGACGCTCGATCCGAGCCAGTTCCCCGTCTACGCCACCCTGGCTCTCGGCTCGGCCCTCGCCCTGCTGATGTATCCCCACGTGCTGACGGCCGCCTTCGCCGCGTCCGGCCCGGACACGCTGCGCCGCGCGGCGGTCGCGCTGCCCCTGTGGACGGCGGTGCTCGGGCTGTTCGCCATGCTCGGCGTCGCGGCGCTCGCGGCCGGCATCCAGCCCCCGTCCACCGGCGCGGAAACCGCCGTCCCCCTGCTCGTCAAGGATCTGATGCCCGCCGCCCTCACCGGTCTGGTCTTCGGTGCTCTCGCCGTGGGCGCGCTCGTACCGGCGGCGGTCATGTCGATCGCGGTGGCGACCTCGTTCGTCCGCAACATCTACGTCGAGTACTTCCATCCGACGGCCACGCCCAAGCACCAGACACGGATCGCCCAGATGGTCTCGCTCAGCACCAAGGTCGGGGCGGTCGTCTTCGTGTTCGGACTGCGCAACCAGGACGCCATCAATCTTCAACTGCTGGGCGGCGTCTGGATCCTGCAGACCTTCCCCGCCGTGGCCCTCGGGGTGTTCACCCGCCGCCTGCATCCCCGGGCGTTACTGGCCGGGTGGATGAGCGGCATGGCCGCGGGCACCCTCCTGGTGGTGCACAGCGGATTCTCGTCGCTGGTACCCCTGGGCGTGGGCGGCCAGGAGGTGCAGGCATACGCCGCGGTGGTCGCCATGACACTGAACCTCGCCGTCGTCGTGACGTTGACCCCGCTCTTCAACCGAGTGGGCAGATCGCACGTTCCGAAGTCGAGCTCTCCGGTCCCCATACCCCCCGAAGCGGAGACGATCACATGACCGGGATCCGGCCACCCGCACCATTACCGACGTTCGTCGAATCCGGCTCCGTATCGGTCGGCACGCCGCCCCCGGCGTGGACGGACGGGCCGTCCGCCGGGGGACCGCCCGCCCCCGGCCCGCCGGACACCGGGCGTGAGGCCGCGCTGACCCAGCTGTTCGAGACGCACTACACCGGCCTGCTCCGGCTGGCCGTGCTGCTCGGCGCCGACGACGCGGAGGACATCGTCGCCGAGGCGTTCTGTCAGCTGCACCGCCGCTGGAACCGGCTGCGCTCGGCCGAGGCCGCCCTGCCGTACCTGCGCTCGGTGGTCTGCAACCTGACCCGCATGAGACTTCGCCACCTGCAGGTCATCCGCAAGCACACGGATTGGACCACGGGCCTGGAACGGTCGGCTGAAAGCGTCGCCCTGCTCCACGACGACCAGAAGGCGCTCACCGAGGCCCTGCAGCGGCTCTCGGCCCGGCAGCGAGAGGCCCTTGTCCTGCGCTACTGGCTCGGTCTACGCGAAAGCGACATAGCCGAGGCCATGAGCATCTCCTGTGGTGCGGTCAAGGCGCACACCAGCCGCGGCATGGCCACTCTCACCAAGATCATGCAGGAGCGACGATGACGACCGGCCCCGCCAGCACCGAGGACCAGCTACGCGAGGTTCTCGACAAACTCGCCAACGGCGTCCAGCCGGCCCCGGACGCCTACCGCCGGGTCCAGGGCGAATGGCGACGGCGCGAGCGCAGACGCCGGCTCATCCTGGTCATCCTCGTGGTGCTCGTCCTCACGATCGCCGACATCGTGGGGCTGTGGGCGCTGAACCAGTACCAGGACCGGTCGCACATCGCCCCCAGGGAGCCCGTCTCGGCCCGATCGCACGCACCGCCCGCCGACGGCCTGCCAGATCTCCCGATACGGTGATCGAAGCCAGGTCCGCGCACTCCCACACGGCCCGGATCCGGGCAGGCGGCGCCTGATGTCCAACCAGGGCGCCCTCCGCCGCGTCCGGCGTGGCGTTCCCCGTCGGCCCATGACACCAAGGGCGGGGAAGGTCACCCCGACGATCTCAGGTTCCCGGCCGGGCGCTCGCGATCCTCGTTGCGGGACGGAGTGCTAATGCGCGGATACGGAGCTGACGCCGGAGTCGGCGGGCCGATGGCTCTCACCGGCGCCGAAGCTGCCGAACACCGCCAGTACGGCCGTCGTGATCCCGAGGAGGGCGCGGATCGCGTTCCTCATGATTCTCAACCTCCAAAGTCTCTGTCGGCCTCCCCCTTCCCGATGAGTCCTCGTATATCCGTGATGTCACCAAGCCATCGGTCAAAGATGGCGATATCAGGCACCGAGCTGGGCGGCCTCGGCGCGGAGCCTGGCACCCTTGGCGTGAGCCTGTTCCTTGAGAGCGAGCTGGAACGCCTCCATCTTCGCCCGTAGTCCCTCGTCGGCGGCGGCGAGGATCCGGACGGCCAGCAGGCCCGCGTTGCGGGCACCGCCGACGGCGACCGTCGCGACCGGGACCCCGGCGGGCATCTGGACTATCGAGAGCAGGGAGTCCATGCCGTCGAGGTATTTCAGCGGGACCGGGACACCGATCACCGGCAGCGGGGTCACCGAGGCGAGCATGCCCGGCAGGTGGGCGGCTCCCCCGGCACCCGCGATGATCACCTTCAGCCCGCGCCCGGCCGCCTGCGCGCCATAGGCGATCATCTCCTCGGGCATCCGGTGCGCGGAGACCACGTCGGCCTCGAACTCCACCCCGAACTCGGCCAGCGCCTCGGCGGCGAGCCTCATCACCGGCCAGTCGGAGTCGCTGCCCATGACGATGCCGACGGTGGTCATGCTCTCTCCTTGCCTCACGGCCCGGGGCCGCGCGCGTTCACTGTGGTTGCGTGGCCCCCGCGGGTGCGGTGGCGCTCCGTGCTGTCGGGGCCGTGACGGTGCGGCGGTGCCCCGGACGGGTGGGCGACCGGCCTGCGGGCTCGGACGCGTTTCCCCCGATGAGGCCCGCTGGGCTCAGGTGTATCTTCCCTCGGTGAGGTAGACGGCGGCGTGCCGGGCGCGCGCACGTACCTCTTCCAGGTCGGTGCCGAGCGCGGTGACATGGCCGATCTTGCGCCCCGGTCGCACCTCCTTGCCGTAGAAGTGAATCTTGATCCCCGGGTCGTGCGCCATCACGTGCTCGTACCGGGAGAAGATGTCGGAGTCGTCACCGCCCAGGAGGTTGGCCATCACCACGACGGGGGCGGCCGGCGCGGGTGAGCCGAGCGGGAGGTCGAGGACCGCGCGCAGGTGCTGCTCGTACTGGGAGGTGCGGGCCCCCTCGATCGTCCAGTGGCCGCTGTTGTGCGGGCGCATGGCCAGCTCGTTGACCACCAGGCCCGAGGAGGTGGCGAACATCTCCACGGCCAGCAGCCCGGTCACGCCCAGTTCCTTGGCGATGTTCAGGGCGATCCGCTGGGCCACCGCGGCCTGCTCGGGATCGAGGCCGGGTGCGGGGGCGAGGACCTCGACGCAGATGCCGTCACGCTGGACGGTCTCCACCACCGGGTAGCTGACGCCCTGGCCGTGCGGCGACCTGGCGACCAGCACGGCGAGCTCCCGCTCGAACGGCACGAACCCCTCGGCCATCAGCGGCACCCCGGAGGCCAGGGGCTCGGCCGCGTCATCCGCGGAGCGGCAGATCCAGACGCCACGCCCGTCGTAACCGCCCCTGATCGCCTTGAGCACCACCGGCCAGCCGTTCTCCGCGGCGAACTCCTCGATGTCGGCGGCCGTCTCGACCCGTCGCCACGGCGGGCACGGGGCGCCGATCCCGGTCAGCCGCTCGCGCATCACCGCCTTGTCCTGGGCGTGTACGAGCGCGTCGGCGCCGGGGTGCACGGCGAAGCCGTCCTCGACCAGGGCACGGATGTGCTCGGTGGGCACGTGCTCGTGGTCGAAGGTGACCGCGTCGCACCCCTTGACGAAGTCGCGCAGGTCCGCCAGGGACCGGTAGTCGCCCAGGCGTACGTCGGCGATCACGCGGGCGGCGCTCTCGTCTGACGAGTTGGCCAGGACTCGAAGCTCGACGCCGAGGGCGATGGCCGCCTGCTGGGTCATCCGGGCCAGCTGGCCCGCTCCGATCACGCCGACGACGGGTCCGATGGGACTGGCCAAGGAAGGGCTGCTCACGGGGGTTAAGTTTACCGGCACGCGGTACGGGGGCGGCTGGTGGGAGGCGCCTGGCCGATCCTGACAGCCGCTCCCGGCGAGGCGGCAGGCCGCCGTGCAGGCGGCCCGCCCGCCAGGAGGCCCCCAGCAGGGTCGTACGAGGGAGGCCGCCGAATCCGTCGGGGCCCCGCCCCCGAGCCCGTTCCGGGGCTCTCAGCCCGTCGTGAGGGTGGCGAGGCCGCGGCGGAGGCCGGCCGTGGTGAGTTTGGCACCCGTGCCGGCGATCTCGGTGGCGACGAGCGCGATCTCGGTCCCGGTCAGCTCGGCCGCCCTGGCACGGCCGGTGAAGCCGCGCAGGTCGGCCTTGCCGTAGATCGGGTGGGCCAGGGAGGATCGGCCGGAACGGGCCCGCTGCCGGTATTCGAGCTCCAGGGCGTGGATGACCAGCGCGCCGCCGTCGGGCAGTCGCAGCGCGCGCTGCGGGCCGACGAGCAGACGGACGTCCGCGGTGAGCCGGTCGGGCCGCACCTTCTGCGGGCGCCTGACCAGCTCGTCGAAGAGGTCGCGTACGGGGTCGTCCTTGGGGAAGGTCACTCCGCTCACCCCCGCGGGGTCGGTCAGGTAGGTCAGATAGCGCTGCGGGACGAGACGGGCCCTGACCCCCATGGCGGGGTCGTCGGTGGGCACCGCCCCCTCGGTCGGCTCTCGGACCTCGCCCCGTATCGGGATGGGGCCCGCGCCCAGCCGCCACTCGCCCCCCTCATGGACGAACAGGAAGTAGGCCGGGTCGGGCTCGCGGGCCAGGGCGACGAACCAGCGGTCGCTGTCGGCCGTGCCGGGCAGGTAGAACTCCGCCTCGGTGTAGGACTTCCTGGCGGGGGCTGGGCGGCCGTTCCGGGTCGCCTCACAGGCACGACCGCCCAGCGCATTCTCCGCCCAGGTGGTGAGCCTGCCGACGGCCGCGCAGTCCCGGTCGCGCCAGGCGTCGTCAAGCTTTCTCAGCAGCGTGAAGGCCTGGATCGCCTCCGCGAGCTCCACCCCGGCGGACGTCTCGCGCGACGGTCCGGCCTCGGGGGCGGCGCCTTGCGCGTCTCTCCGCGCGCCACAACCGGTCATCATCGACAGACCGAGGATCAGAGCGAGGAGTCGGCGGCGCAAGGGTTGATCCCCGGGGTAGTGGCCGTCGCGTACGGCAGTCCGTCAGGACCGATCACGGTTCTCCAACGGCATTCCGTGATCTACCGGATTAGCGTAACGTCGGACGAGCCGATTTAACCGGCGTTATGCGATATTTATTGAAATAGCACTTGATAACGGCTATGTGCACCGGCGGAGCGATGCCGCGCGGACCGTGGCCGAGCACCGGTAACCTGGCTCGACAGTGTTCGAGGTCCTCCAACGTGGCGGATCAGTGGCCGACCCCGAAAGGACCGTGCAGGAAACGTGGAGTTTCTCCGACACGCCTACCGGCGGCTCGCCGAACTGGCGCGAGAACTGGCCAAGTTCGGCACGATCGGTGCGGTCGCCTTCGTGATCGACACGGGCGGCACCAACCTGCTCCGGTTCGGCATCGGCTGGGGGCCGCTCACCTCCAAGGTCATCGCCACGATCATCGCGGCCACCTTCGCCTACCTCGGCAACCGCTACTGGACCTTCAGGCACCGGGAGCAGAGCGGCCTGGCCCGCGAGTACACCCTGTTCTTCATACTCAACGCCATCGGCCTGCTGATCTCGCTGCTGGTGATCGGCTTCGTGACCTACACCCTGGGCCTGGAAGACGCCCTGAGCTACAACATCGCCATGCTCACCGGCACCGCCCTGGGGACCCTGTTCAGGTTCTGGTCGTACAAGAAGTGGGTCTTCCTGCCCGGTGCCGACACGAGTCCGCCGGCGGCGTCGAAGAGCCAGGTCAACGGCCACGTGTACCTGCTGAACAAGAGTTCGGAGGAGAACTCGCCGCCGACCCTGCCTCGCTAGAGCAGGCTCAGGCGGGCCCCCGGACGATCCGGTTCCTGCCCGTGTCGCCCACCGGGCGCAGGAAGAACGCGAACGCCGCGGGACGCGGCCGTATCAGCTCCAGGCGCCCCCCGTCGGCGGCGGCCAGCGCCCTCGCGAGGGGCAGGCCGAGACCCGTACCGCCGGCCCCGCTCACGTTCCGCTCGAAGATCCTCGGGGCAAGGTCGTCTGGTATGCCCTTGCCCTGGTCCGCCACCTCGATCACGATGGACCTGTCCTTGGCGCTGGTGGTCACGGTCACCGTGCCGCCGCCGTGCTCCAGCGAGTTCTCCAGCAGGGTGGAGATCACCTGGCTGATGCCGCCGCCGGTGCCCAGCGCCTGGAGCTCACGCGTACCGGCCAGCCTCAGCTGCCGCCCGACCCTGCGGAACGCCGGGCCCCACTCGATGAACTGCTGGTCGAGCAGCGTGTCGAGTTTGACGCTCTCGGCCTGCGCCTGACGCTGTCGTCTGGCGGTGGCCAGCAACTCGTCGATCACCGCGGTGAGCCGCTCGGCCTGCACGATGGCGGCCTCGCCCTCCTCCTTGACGATCCCCGGTTCGTCCGCGGCGGCGACGATCTCCTCAAGCCTCATGGTCAGGCCGGTGAGCGGGGTGCGGAGCTGGTGGGAGGCGTCGGTCGCGAACTCCCGCTCCCTGGCCAGGAGGTCGGAGATGCGGGTCGCGCTACGGTCGAGCACCTCGGCCACCCGGTCGAGTTCCTGGATGCCGTAGCGGTGCTTGCTCGGCCTCGCGTCACCGGAGCCGAGCCGCTCAGCGATCATCGCAAGGTCGCTGAGCGGTAACGTCAGGCGGCGCGACTGCACGATGGCAAGCCCGACCGCGACCGCGAGAGCAGCCGCGGCGAGCCCCAGGATGAGGAAGAGCCATGCGCGGACCTCACGCTCCACCCCCGTCTTGTCCCGGCTGACCGCGACGTACACGCCGTTCTCCGACTGTGCGTCCGCGGTCATCTTCTGGCTCTCGGGGGGCTCGGTGCCCACCGTTATCACCTGGGGAGGCGTGCCTTTTGCATAGATCTGGATGTAGAGCTGGGAATACTTACGCTCCAGCTGCTGCTCGTCGATGGGCTGATCCTGGATCCGGGCGTACTCGACCTCCCCCAGCAGGCTCTTGGCATGGGAGGTGAGCTGCTGGATCGCCTCCTCCTCGATGAGCCTGTTGACCGCCACGGCGAGGGGAATGCCAAGCAGCAGCACCCCGATGACCGCGACGAGGAGGGTTGAGGAGAGCAGGCGTCGGCGCATTTCCTACTCGCGCTCGAACCTGAAGCCGACCCCTCGAACGGTTGTGATGTATCGGGGCTTGGCGGCGTCGTCACCGAGTTTCCGGCGTAGCCACGAGATGTGCATGTCCAGGGTCTTGGTCGAGCCCCACCAGTTGGTGTCCCACACCTCGCGCATGATCTGCTCGCGGGTGACCACCTTTCCGGCGTCGCGGACCAGGACCCTCAGCAGGTCGAACTCCTTGGTGGTCAGATGCAGCTCCTTGTCGCCCATCCACGCCCGACGGGAGTCGGCGTCGATGCGCACGCCTTGGACCACGGGCGTCTCGGACGTGCCGCGCCGCAGCAGGGCGCGGACGCGCGCCAGCAGCTCGGCGAGGCGGAACGGCTTGGTGACGTAGTCGTCGGCCCCGGCGTCGAGGCCCACCACGGTGTCGACCTCGTCGACGCGGGCGGTGAGGATCAACACCGGAGTTCCATGGCCTTCGGCGCGGATGCGCCTGGCCACCTCCAGGCCGTCCATCTCGGGCAGCCCCAGGTCGAGAACGATCAGGTCGATGCCACCCGACAGAGCCCGCTCCAGAGCCTGCGGGCCGTCAGGGCTCACCTCTACTTGATAACCCTCGCGGCGCAGAGCTCGCGCCAGTGGCTCGGAAATCGAGGTGTCATCCTCGGCGAGTAGTACACAGGTCATGTTGCGATCGTAGGACCTTAGAGGATCGTTTCCCGGGTACAGCGCGCGGTTTGACTCGTCGTTGACCTATCCATTGACCTGGGCAAACACTGATAAATCCCGGATAGTCATCCCGCAACGGCCGAGGGTTTCGGAGTAGGTCTCCCACCTTGGAAGTTCCTCGAAAGCACAGGCGCACCAAAGGATTGACCGGCAAAGCAGAACACGCCCTACCAGAGAGGATCCGGTGGGCGTGTTCTACTTAATTCACCTCAAGACGGTGACGGCGGCTCGGCGTAGCGGGCGAGGTAGAGCTGCTCCCCGAGACTCTCCATCAGACCCAGTTCGGTCTCCAGATAGTCGATGTGGTGCTCCTCGTCCTCAAGGATCTCCTCGAAGATGCGGGCCGAGGTGACATCGCCCTTCTCACGCATCAGGATGATGGCGGGCCTCAGCCGGCTGACCACCTCAAGCTCGACGTCCAGGTCTGCGCGGAGCTGCTCCGCGACGGTCTGGCCGATATGCAGGATGCCCAGCTTCTGGTAGTTGGGCAGTCCTTCAAGGAAGAGGATGCGGTCGGTGAGCTTCTCCGCATGCCGCATCTCGTCCATGGACTCTTCGCGAGTGTATTTCGCGAGCTTGGTGTATCCCCAGTTCTCCTGCATCTTGGCATGCAGGAAGTACTGGTTGATCGCGGTCAGCTCCGCGGTCAACTGCTCGTTGAGCAGCTCGATGATTTTCTTGTCGCCCTGCATGGCGGGCTCCTCGTGCTATGCGGTCGGAATCAGATCCTCAGACCGCTTCAGGATCGCACAGATCTTGCGCACGCAAGAAGCGCAGTCGCCACCGGCACCCGTAGCGTCGCGAATCTGGCGCGCGCTCTTCGCCCCTGCCGAGATGCAGTCGTGCACCTCGTTTTCGGTGACCGCGCGGCAGACGCATACATACACGGGGGTGCGACCTCTCAGGAGCGTACCATAGGTTAGGCACACCTAAAGTAACTCATTTGGTTAGCCTTGCCTACGTGAGCTACGACACACACCCCTAATCTACCCGTCATCGCCACGAAGCCTCCATCCCGCACGGCGCCGGACACGCGAACGCGCCCCGGCGCGGGCCGGGGCGCGTCGCGGCGGACTTGCCGGTCAGTGTCCCCTGGCCAGCCATTCCTCCAGGTGACCGGCCTCCTCGCCGATCGAGGTGGAGTCGCCGTGGCCGGTGTACACGGTCGTCTCCGGCGGCAGGGTCAGCAGCCTCCCCTTGATCGACTCGATGATCGTGTCGAAGGAGGAGAAGGACCTCCCGGTCGCGCCGGGACCACCGTGGAACAGGGTGTCGCCGCTGAAGAGCGCGCCGATCTCCGCCCCGTACAGGCAGACCGCGCCCGGAGCGTGACCCGGCGTGTGCAGCACGGTCAGATCCACACCTCCGGCCGAGATCACCTGACCGTCCTTCAGCGGGGTGTACGGCAGGTCGGCGTAGACCATCTCCCACAGCACCTGGTCGGCCGGGTGGAGCAGGATCGGCGCGCCCACCCGCGTGGCGAGGTCGGCCGCCGCGTCGATGTGGTCGTTGTGCGCGTGGGTGCAGACGATGGCCTTCACCTCGCGGTCACCGACCCGCTCGGCGATCGCGGCGGCGTCGTGCGCGGCGTCGATGACGACCACCTCGTCGGCCGAACCGACGATCCAGACGTTGTTGTCGACCTCCCACGTCCCGCCGTCCAGCGAGAAGGTGCCGGAGGTGACCACCTTGTCGATCACAGGACCACCACCGAGCGCAGCACCTCGCCGCGGTGCATCTTCGCGAATGCGTCCTCGACGTCGCCGAGGCCGATCGTCTCGGAGACGAAGCGGTCGAGGTCGAGCCGCCCCTGCAGGTAGAGATCGATGAGCATGGGGAAGTCGCGGCTGGGCAGGCAATCGCCGTACCAGGAGGACTTCAGCGCGCCGCCGCGGCCGAAGACGTCGAGCAGCGGCAGCTCCAGCGTCATCTCCGGGGTCGGCACCCCGACCAGGACCACGGTCCCGGCCAGGTCACGGGCGTAGAAAGCCTGCTTGTAGGTCTCCGGGCGGCCGACCGCCTCGATGACCACGTCCGCGCCGTTGCCGCCGGTGAGCTCCCTGACCGACTCGACCATGTCCGAGGTGCGGGAGTTGACCGTGTGGGTGGCGCCGAACTCCTTGGCCCACTCCAGCTTGCGGTCGTCCACGTCCACCGCGATGATCTTCGAGGCGCCCGCCAGCCTGGCGCCGAGGATGGCCGCGTCACCGACGCCGCCGCACCCGATGACCGCCACGCTGTCGCCGCGGGTCACCCCGCCGGTGTTGATCGCGGCGCCCAGGCCCGCCATCACGCCGCAGCCGAGCAGCCCGGCCACCTGCGCCGGCGCGGACGCGTCGACCTTGGTGCACTGCCCGGCCGCGACCAGGGTCTTCTCGATGAAGGCGCCGATGCCCAGGGCGGGGCTGAGCGGCGTGCCGTCCTCCAGGGTCATCTTCTGGGTGGCGTTGTGCGTGTTGAAGCAGTACCAGGGACGGCCGCGCAGGCACGCCCGGCAGTTGCCGCAGACGGCCCGCCAGTTCAGGATCACGAAGTCACCGGGCGCCACCTCCGTGACGCCCGCGCCGACGGCCTCGACCACTCCGGCGGCCTCGTGACCGAGCAGGAACGGGAATTCGTCGTTGATGCCGCCCTCGCGATAGTGCAGGTCCGTGTGACAGACACCACAGGCCTGCACCGTCACCACGGCCTCGCCCGGCCCCGGATCGGGCACGATAACGGTCTCCAGCGAGACGGGCTCGCCCTTTCCACGCGCGACCACGCCTTGGACGGTGTACGGCATGTCCTGCACCTCATCTGTTGCGAAACTCACCGAGCCCCACGGGACTCGCTTACCGGTTGGACGGCCTTGGAGAAGCCCCCGCCTCAATCATTACCAGCCCGGCGCAGCACGTACGGCTGCACCACCCCCAGACCCCGGGCAGGCCGCCGCCGGATGCGGCCGACCTCGACGCCCGGCGCGCCCTCCAGCGCCTCGGCCAGCTCGCTGTCGACGACGATGGTGCCGGGGCGGGCGATGGCCGTGAGCCTGGCGGCCAGGTTGACCGTGGTCCCGAAGACATCGCCCATGATCGGCAGCACCGGGCCGTACGCCAGCCCGATCCGCGCGTCGAGCCCGTACCGCTGGATGACGCCGACCAGGTCCAGAGCGATCATGGCCGCAGTCCGCGGGTCGGCCGCCGTGAAGAGCACCTCGTCACCGAGTGTCTTGACCAGCCGCCCCCCGTGCTCGGCGACCACGTCGGAGGCCCGTGCCTCGAAGCCCTCGACCAGCTCGGCCAGGCCCCGCTCGTCCAGCTCGCGGGCGACCCGGGTGAAGGCGACCAGGTCGGCGAAGCCCACCGCGAGGGTGAGCCGGGTCGGCACGATCTCGTCGGTGATGTCGGCGATCGCCAGCAGGCGGGTCCCCGCGGCGGCGAGCTGAGCTCGCCAGACGTGGATCAGGACCTGCTCGAAGTCGGGGAGCAGCCGGCGCGCGGTCTCCATGACCCCCGCCAGGTCCTCGTCGGTGGGACGCCGGCCGGGGTCGAGCATGGCACCGATCATGATCTCGGCCTGCCACTGCGCGAGCCTGGCCGTCGTCTGGCCGAGCGCCCTGGCCATCCGGATGACGGTCCGGTCGTCCAGCAGGCCGCTCTCCATCATCATCCGGACCCGCTTGAGCACCGTCACGTCCGCGTCGGTGAAGGCCACCTCGTCATCGGGGAGCGTGGCGAACCCCAGCGCGCGCCAGATCCGCTCGGTGAGCTCCTGCGGGAGCTCGGCGAGGCTCGCCACCTGGATCCGGGTGTAGCTGGGAGAGGTGCCGACGAACAGGTGCTCGATCTGCTCGGCCGTGGGACGTCCCGCGAAGATCTCCTCCTCTCCGCCCGCGCCTTCCCCCCGGCCCAGGGGGTTACGCCCCACCGGTCACCGCCCGCCGTGTTCCGATGGCTCCCCGTCGATCGCGTCGTCGAGCGCGCGGAACACCTCGGCCCGCACATCCTGGATCCGCGGGATGTCCCGCAGCGTGATCCGGCCATGGTCGCCCGCCGACTCGACGACGAGCGTGCCGCAGCCGAGGACCCTCTCCATCAGGGTCTGGTCGGCGCTGACCGTGTTGACCTTCGCCATCGGGATGTCGTCTATGGATTTGTTCAGCACCCCCGTACTGATGGTGAACCGGTGCGAGGTGAGCACGTACGAGGTGTTCTTCCACCTCAGGTACGGCACGAACGACCACACGGTCAGCAGACCGATGGCGACCACGGCCACCGCGATGCGCGCGTAGGAGTCGTATTCGAAGGCGGGCATGAAGAAAATGGCGGCACCGGACCCCGCGATGATCAGAATCAACGCGAGGAACGGGCCGATGAGGCGCTTCCAGTGCGGGTGGAACGACCGGATTCGCCGCTCCCCCTCCGTCATGTGGTGATCGGGTAGACCCATGGGGCAAATCGTGGCACGCCTGCATGCCCCACGTCATGAGCTGTGCGGACGAACATGCACGACGTCTCCCGCGCTGAGCGCGTGTTCCTGCCCCTTGGAGCTGACGAGCAGGTGGCCGGCGCCGTCGATACCGGTGGCCGTGCCGGTGAGCACCCGCTCGCCCGGCAGCTCCACCCGGACCTCCTGGCCGACCGTGGCGCTGATCGCGAGATAGGCGGCCCGCAGGCCGCACGCCTCGGCGTCGCCGTCCGCCTCCGACCACTCCCGGTAGTGGAGCTCGATCTCCCGCAGCGCCGCCCGCAGGATCGGGTCGCGGTCGACGCAGGCGGCCTTCTCGATGGCCAGCGAGGTGGCGGTCTCCACCGGCAGTTCCTCGGCGCGCACGCTCACGTTGAGCCCGACGCCCACGATCACCGCGTTGTCGATCCGCTCGGCGAGCACCCCGGCGACCTTGCGCCCGCCGATCAGCAGGTCGTTGGGCCACTTGAGCCGGACGTCGACCTCGGCGACCTTCCGCACGGCCGACGCGACCGCGAGGGCGACGAGCAGGGACAGCCAGCTCTGCCTGTCCGGGGGCGGGTCGGGGCGCAGGAGCACCGAGAAGGTCAGGCCGGAGCGCGGCGGAACACTCCAGGCCCTGCCGAGCCTGCCGCGCCCGGCGAACTGGGCCTCCGCGACGACGACGGCTCCCTGCCGCGCACCGTCGCGGACGGCCTGCGCGAGGTCGGCGTTGGTCGATCCGGTCCTGGCGACGACGGCGATGTCGGACCAGAGGCCGCCGGGACGGACCAGCGCGCGGGTGAGCGCCGCCTGGGAGAGCGGCGGACGGTCGAGATCAGTGAAGGGCGAGTCGAGCACTTAGCCATCTTGCCTCCCCTAACGACCCCCTGTTACCGAATTAGGGCAATGACCAGGGAATACTATTAACGAAGTCTGGGTGCGCAGGCGAAGCCCAGCTTTCCGAACGGGGATGAAACCGTTCGGACGGCAGCGAAAAGAGAAAATGACCGCATGAGCAGAGACCTTGACCCGCGGGACGGCATCGAGGTGGAGGCCGTGCGGAGGCCGGGGCCCACCACGCGGGCACGGGTCGGGCAGATGCGCTCGGGGACGCTCCACGAGCGCCGGGACGACCTGGCCACCGAGGAGCCGCTGGAGATCCGGATCCAGGCGGGCGAGGAGCGCCGCACCGTCGCGATCACCATGCGCACCCCGGGGCACGACTTCGAACTGGCCGCCGGGTTCCTGTACGGCGAGGGCGTCGCGGCACCCGCCGACGTGGCGTCCATCGCCTACTGCGCGGACGACGACGTGCCGCCCGAGGCCCGCTACAACACGGTGACCGTGCGGCTGCGCGGCGACGCCCTGCCCGATCTGCCGTCGCTCGACCGGCATTTCATGACGTCGAGCGCGTGCGGCGTCTGCGGCACCGCCAGCCTCGACGCCCTGCGTGGCCGCTGCTCACCGCTGCCCGCCGCCGATGACCCGCTGCGCGTCTCCCCCGAGGTCCTGTACGGCCTTCCTGGCCGGCTGAGGCAGGCCCAGGGGGTCTTCGGCAAGACCGGGGGGCTGCACGCGGCCGGGCTGTTCACCGCGGAAGGCGAGCCGCTCGCGGTCCGCGAGGACGTGGGGCGGCACAACGCGGTGGACAAGCTGGTCGGCTGGGCCATGATGACCGGGAGGCTGCCGCTGGGCGGGCACGTGCTCATGGTCAGCGGGCGGACCAGCTACGAGATCATGCAGAAGGCCCTCACCGCGGGCCTGCCCGTCGTCTGCGCGGTCTCCGCGCCCTCCTCCCTGGCCGTCGACCTGGCCAGGGAGTTCGGCATGACGCTGGTCGGCTTCCTGCGCGAGGAGCGCTTCAACCTCTACGCGGGGGCGCACCGCGTCGGCCGGTGAGCGCCGCCCGCCGACCCGGTGCGGGGCCCGCGGGCGGTGGCGAGAAGATCAGCCCGTGTTCTGCAGACCGGCGGCGACGCCGTTGACCGAGAGCAGCAGCAGCGTGGACAGGCGCTCGCGCTCCTCCTCCGACAGCCCCTCGTCCGCGCGGAGCGTGGACAGGGCGCGGAGCTGCAGGTGGGAGAGCGCGTCGACGTACGGGTCGCGGAGCTGCACCGCGCGGGACAGCACCTTGCGGTCCTCCAGCAGGCGGGTGTGGCCGGTGATCTCCAGGACCAGGCGGCGGGTCAGGTCGTACTCGGCCAGGACCTGCTCGACGAAGTCGTCCCTGGCGCCGAGTGCGAGGTAGCGGGCGGCGATGTCGCGGTCGGTCTTGGCCAGCGACATCTCCACGTTGTCCAGCAGCGAGGCGAACAGCGGCCACTCCCGGTAGGCGGCGCGCAGCTCGTCCAGGCCCGCCTCGGAGATGACCGCCTCCAGGCCGCTGCCCAGGCCGTACCAGCCGGGCAGGTTGACCCTGGTCTGAGCCCAGGCGAAGACCCACGGGATGGCCCGCAGGTCGTCCAGGGACCGGGGCGCGCCGAGGCCGCGCCGGGCCGGACGGGAGCCCAGGCGGAGCGAGCCGATCTCCTCCAGCGGGCTGACCAGGGAGAACCACTCGGGGAAGCCGGGCGCCTCGGTCAGCAGCCGGTACGCCTTCTCCGAGGCGGAGGCGACCTGCTCGGCCACCGCCCGGAAGCGTCCCGCGGCCTCGGCCGTGCGCGCCTCGATGGACGGGGTGGAGGCGAGCAGCACCGCGGAGGTGACCTGCTCCATGTGACGGCGGGCGATGGCGTCGTGGCCGTAGCGGGCGAAGATGACCTCGCCCTGCTCGGTGACCTTGAACCTGCCGCCCACCGACCCCGGGGCCTGCGCGAGCACCGCCCGGTTGGCGGGACCGCCGCCCCGGCCCAGGGCGCCGCCCCGGCCGTGGAAGAGCGTCAGCGGCACGTCGTGCTCGGCCGACCAGGCGGCCAGCGCCTCCTGGGCCTCGTACAGCTTCAGCGTCGCCGCGGCCGGGCCGAGTTCCTTGGCGGAGTCGGAGTAGCCGAGCATGACCTCCAGGCGCCGGTCGTCTGCCAGCCTGGCCTGGACCTCGGGGATCTCCAGCATCCCCGACAGCACGCTGGGGGCGGCCGCCAGGTCGGCGCCCGACTCGAAGAGCGGGACCACGTCGAGCCGGGGGGCCCGCTCGCCCAGCGCGTGCGCGGCCAGCGCGTGCACGGCGGCGATGTCGTCGGCCGAGCGGGTGAAGGAGACGACGTAGCGGGAGCAGGCACTCACCCCGAACCGCTCCTGGATCCAGGCGATCGTACGGATCGTGGCCAGGACCTCCTCGGTCCGCTCGGAGACGCGCCCGGCGGCGATCTCCTCCAGTGCGGCGGCGTGGACCTGCGAGTGCTGGCGGACCTCCAGCTCGGCCAGGTGGAAACCGAACGTCTCCACCTGCCAGATGAGGTGCTGCAGCTCCCCGTACGCCTGCCTCCTCGCTCCGGCCGCGACCAGCGACTCCTGGGTGATCCGCAGATCGCCCAGGAGCTCCTCGGGCGAGCGGTAGGCCAGGTCGAGACCGCGCTGCCTGGTGGCCGCGATGCGGGCGGCGACGAACATCAGCCACTGCCGGTGCGGCTCCTGCGGGGAGCGGGTGGCCATCTCCGAGACCAGGTCGGGGTGGTCGTTCACCGCGGCGGACAGCGCGGCCCGCAGCTCGGGCGAGGCGGGGGCGTAGCCGGCGGCGAGGGTCAGCGAGCGGCCGATCCGGCCGGCGGCGGTCTCCAGGGCGATCAGCACGTGCTCGGCCTGGATGAGCACGGCGTCCCTGGTCACCTTGGCCGTGACGTTCGGGTTGCCGTCGCGGTCGCCGCCGATCCAGCTGCCGTACCTGATGAAGGCGCGGGCCCGGGGCTTCTCGGTGCCGCCGCCCCCGCCGAGCGCGGCGTCCAGGGCGCGGTAGACCTGCGGGACCACCCGGAAGAGGGTCTCGTCGAAGGCCGCCATGGCGGTGCGGACCTCGTCTCGCGGGTCGAGCTTGGTGGATCTGAGCTGGGCGGTCCGCCAGAGCAGGTCGATCTCCTCCAGCAGCCGCCGGCGGGTCTCCGCCCGCTCGGCGGCACCCCGCTCGGGGCTGTTGTACAGGGCGAGCTGGCCGCTGATGCGCTGGATCGCGGTGACCACGGCGCGCCTGCGGGCCTCGGTGGGGTGCGCGGTCAGCACCGGGTGCAGGCGCAACTCCTCGACCAGGCCGGCGACCTTCTCGCCACCGAGTTCCTGGACCGCCTGGGCCAGGGACTCCGGCAGCGGCTCCTCGCCGGTGTCGCGGACCCTGAGCGTGCGGATTCTGAAGTGCTCCTCGGCCAGGTTCGCCAGGTGGAAGTAGCACGTGAACGCGCGGGCGATCTGTACCGCGCGATCGACGGGCCACTCGGCCACCATCGCGGTGATCTCGTCGACCGACACCTGCCTGCGGCGGGCACCGATGACTGCCTTGCGCAGCCGTTCGACGTCGGCGAGCAGGTCATCGCCACCATGCTCGGCGATGACCTGCCCCAGAAGCTCGCCGAGCAGTCGCACGTCCGCGCGCAGCTCGTCGGGCATCTCGGTGACAGCGGAGGAACGCTCTACCTGATGAGACACGGTGGCTGGCATGTTCGTCAGCGTACCCAGTCCGTTTTCTCCGGCGGAGACCGGTCTCACCCATTGGACTAGACCATTCAGGCGGCCTTGGAGATCGCCTGCAGCAGCGCTGGATACCTGGCGAAAGCGGCTTTACCCGCGATTCTCCGGCCGCCGGCGGAGAGCAGCAGTCCGTACGGCACCGCCAGCGCGGCGACCCAGGTGAGGCCGAACAGCACCGGCAGCACGATCGGCAGCACGAGCAGGCCGGTGCCGATCAGCGCGCCGAACGAGGCGACGAAGGCGATGCCGCCCTGCCCCGGAGCCGCACCCGTGAAGGCGTTCAGGCGTTCGGGCACGGTGTAGGGCATCTGCACGCTGGTCAGCGCGCCCACCCCGAGCCCGACCCCGAGGACGCCCCAGGCGGTCAGGGTGGCCGGGACCGCCCAGCCGACGTCTCCGGCCAGCAGGGCCGCGACCAGGGAGAGCACCAGCAGCACCGGCACGCCGATCGTCGCCACGGCCAGGTGCCGCCCCGCGATGTCGGTGCGCCAGTCGCGGTCGGTGCCGTAGGCGACGGCGTTCATCCACAGCGAGCGGCCGTCGATGCCGAAGGCGTTGCACCACTGCATGCTGATCAGCGCCGCGCCGATGCAGGCGGGAGCGACCGCCAGGGCGACCCCGGTCGGACCGCCCTGGCCGTTCAGCGAGAAGGCCATGATGCCCGCGACCGCGACGGCGGCGAACCAGCCGACCCTGCCCCGCGGATCACGGCGGGCGTACCTGAACTCCTTGCCCACGACCGCCGCGAGCGGGCCGTCGGGCAGGACCCTGGCCAGCAGGCCCCGGGAGTTGCGCACCGAGGAGCTCTGGGTGGAGGCGTCAGGGGAGACCAGGGCGCGGCGCAGCGCCGCGATCCACAGCCACCCCACCCCGGTGACCAGGGCGGCGAGCACGACGATCGCCAGAAGGGCCGCCGCTCCTCCGTCGGCGACGGCGTGCGCCGCCATACCTGACGGGGTCCAGCGCAGCACCGAGGCGGTACCGCGCAGCATCGCCCCCGGGTCGGCCGACAGACCGCCGTTGAGCAGCAGGTTGGGCAGCTGTGCCGCCAGCACGACGAAGATCACCGAGACGGCCAGCACGTCGCGGCCCCTGCGGGTGCGCAGCACGCCGGAGAGCGCCGTGGTGACCAGCCGGGAGAGGACGACGCAGAGCGCGAAGTGGAGCAGCACCGCCACCGTGCCCAGGAGCACCCCGCCGGCCCCCGTGGCCAGTCCGGCCACGGCCCCGATCATGACGACCAGCGTGGCGGCCGGCCAGACGCCGGTGATCGAGGCGGCGAACATGCCGGTGGCGAGCTGGCCGGTCCGCAGCGGGAAGAGCGCCAGCCGCGACGGGTCGAGCGTGTCGTCCAGCCCGAACGCGAGCAGCGGCACGACCGCCCAGCCCACCAGGAAGGCGGCGAACAGCACGGTGACGACGTCGCCTGCGACCTCGGCGGACGCGAGACGCAGCGTGGTCATGGCGAAAAAGCCCAGGGCGGCGAAGACGATCGCGGCGATCACCGTGAAGACGAACCCCAGCAGGTGCTGGACGCTGCCGCGCAGGTTGCCGGCGACGAGCCGGAGCTTGAGTCGTACGAACACCGAGGGCCCCACCCGCACGGTCCCGGGCACCGCCCGCTGCCGGTTCGGCGCGCTCATGCCGGGGTCGCGCCCAGCCATGACAGGCCCTCCTGCCCGCTCGCACCGTCACCCCGGGCGCCGACCAGCCCCAGGAACGCCTCGTTGAGGCTGCGGCCCGCCCTGACCTCGTCCAGCGGCCCCTGGGCGACGATCAGCCCGCCGTCCATCACCGAGACCCAGTCGCACAGGCGCTCGACGAGCTCCATGACGTGGCTGGAGAAGACGACGGTCGAGCCGGAGTCGGTGTAGCGCCTGAGCACCTCGACGAGCGTGTTGGCGCTGACCGGGTCGACGCCCTCGAACGGCTCGTCGAGAAAGAGCACACCGGGGTTGTGCAGCAGCGCGGCGGCCAGGCCGATCTTCTTGCGCATACCCGTCGAGTAGTCGACGACGAGTTTGTCCGCCGACTCGGTCAGGCCCATGACCTTCAGCAGCCCCTCCGCCCGCTGCTCCACCTCGGCCCTGGGGATGCCTCGGAGCTGGCCGTTGTAGGACAGCAACTCCCTGCCGGAGAGCCGCTCGAACAGGCGCAGCCCCTCGGGGAGCACACCGATGCGGCTCTTGACCGCGACCTGGTCGCGCCAGACGTCGACACCACCGATGTGGATCGAACCCCCGTCGGGACGCAGCAGGCCGGTGACCATGCTGAGCGTGGTGGTCTTTCCCGCCCCGTTGGGACCGACCAGCCCGGCGAAACTGCCGGCGGGCACCACGAGGTCGACGCCTCCCACGGCCACCTGCTGCCCGAATCTCTTGAACAGCCCCTGCGTTCGCACCGCCTCGATGGCGTCCGGCATGTTCCCCCCTTCCGGGATCACGGCTCCGGCGATCAGCCGACTCATCCGGAAAACGAACGGTCGCCCCCGATAGTTCGCACTGTCAGAGGGCGGTTTACCCTGCTGGCATGAGCGAGCCCTTGAGCGCCGAGACCACGGCCGCCGAACCCGATATCCGTACGACGGCCGGGAAACTGGCCGATCTGGAACGCCGTCTGGACGAGGCCGCCCACGCGGGTTCCGCGCGCGCCATCGAGAAACAGCATGCGAAGGGCAAGATGACCGCCAGGGAGCGGGTCCTCGCCTTCCTGGACGAGGGCAGCTTCGTGGAGTTCGACGAACTCGCCAGGCACCGGTCCACGAGCTTCGGCATGGAGCGCGAGCGTCCGTACGGCGACGGGGTCGTGACCGGATACGGCACCGTCGACGACCGCCCCGTGGCGGTGTTCTCCCAGGACTTCACGGTCTTCGGCGGTTCTCTGGGCGAGGTCTTCGGAGAGAAGATCGTCAAGGTCATGGACCACGCGCTGAAGACCGGCTGCCCGGTGATCGGCATCAACGACTCCGGCGGGGCGCGCATCCAGGAGGGCGTCGTCTCGCTGGGCCTGTACGCCGAGATCTTCAAGCGGAACGTCCACTCCTCGGGAGTGATCCCGCAGATCTCGCTGATCATGGGCCCGTGCGCGGGCGGCGCCGTCTACTCGCCGGCCCTCACCGACTTCGTGCTGATGGTGTCGGAGAAGTCGCACATGTTCATCACCGGCCCCGACGTGATCAAGACGGTCACCGGCGAGGAGGTGACGTTCGAGGAGCTCGGCGGCGCGCACACGCACAACTCCCGCTCGGGTGTCGCCCACTACGAGGCCTCCGACGAGGCCGACTGCCTGGAGTTCGCCAGGGCGCTGCTCTCCTACCTGCCGTCCAACAACATGGACGAGACCCCGGTGTTCGACACCGAGGTGGTGCTGGAGACCACCGACTCCGATCGGGAGCTCGACACGCTGGTCCCCGACTCGGCGAACCAGCCCTACGACATGCACACGGTTCTCGAACACGTCCTGGACGACGGCGAATTCCTTGAGGTGCACGCGCAGTTCGCGCCGAACATCCTGGTGGGTTTCGGCCGGGTCGAAGGGCGCTCCGTGGGGATCGTCGCCAACCAGCCGATGAGTTTCGCGGGCACGCTGGACATCGCGGCCTCGGAGAAGGCCGCGAGATTCGTACGTACATGCGATGCCTTTAACATTCCGGTACTGACATTTGTCGATGTCCCCGGATTCCTTCCCGGCACCGACCAGGAATGGAACGGGATCATCCGCCGCGGCGCCAAGTTGCTCTACGCCTACGCCGAGGCGACGGTGCCGCTGGTCACGGTCATCACCCGCAAGGCGTACGGTGGAGCCTACGACGTCATGGGTTCCAAGCACCTGGGCGCCGACATCAACCTGGCCTGGCCGACCGCGCAGATCGCGGTGATGGGAGCGCAGGGCGCGGTCAACGTCCTCTACCGGCGCGAGCTCGCCTCGGCCGCCGATCCGGACGCCCAGCGGGCCCGGTTCATCGCTGAATACGAGGACACGCTCGCCAACCCGTATCTCGCGGCCGAACGTGGGTATGTGGACGCGGTGATCCGCCCCTCCGACACCCGAGTCCAGATCATCAAGGCGCTCAGGACCCTGCGCAACAAGCGCGCGACCCTGCCGCCGAAGAAGCATGGGAACATCCCGCTGTGAGACACCTGAAGATCATTAAAGGGGATGCGACCCCCGAGGAGATCGCCGCGGTGGTGATCGCTATCTCTGCGCACACCGCGGCCGCGACTTCGGGCCCGAAAGCCCTGCAGACGCCAAAATCCTGGAGCAATCACTCACATGGCATGCGAAAACATCTTCCTACCGGACAAGGTGCGTGGAGATCGAGCGCACTGCCGAGATAGATCCTCAGAACGGGGTGTCAACTTGCACGAGAGTTGGGACCATCTAAGAAATGGGCGCATATAGTCAGCCGATCAGCTAATTACGAGGCCTGGAGGACGACATGACCATCCTGGACCTCACGTCACACCCCATCGCCGCGAAGTACGCCGTCCTGGTCGACGTCGGGTACCTGTACGCCGCGGCGGGAGAGGTGCTTCTGAGTGCCAAGGAGCGCAAGGAGTACCGGGTCGCGGCGGACGAACTGATCCAGGCGTTGCAGAAGCACGCGGAGGAGCGAATCCACGGCGAGCTGCTGAGGATCTACTGGTACGACGCCGCCCGCGACCGGGTGCCGACCGTCGACCAGCGGGTCATCGCGCAGCTCCCCTGGGTCAAGGTCCGCCTGGGCAACCTCAACGCGAGGGGCCAGCAGAAGGGCGTGGACGCGCAGATCAGGAGCGACCTGGAGGCGCTGGCCAGGCACCACGCGGTGAGCGACACCATACTGCTGGCCGGGGACGAGGACATGGTCCCCGCCGTCGAGGCCGCCCAGGCCTACGGGGTGCGGATCCACCTGTGGGGGGTGGAGCCGCCGTACGGCACCAACCAGGCCGAGCGCCTGGTCTGGGAGTCCGACACCGTCGAGATCATCAGTGCCGACTTCCTGCGCTCCTTCTTCAGCCGGGCCCCCGCGCCGGTCCCGGTGCCGGCCGCCCCGAGCGCCCCCTCCCCCGCCCAGGTCTTCGCCGGGCGCACCGCCGCCGCCACCGCCACCGCCAAGCCCAAGGCCCCCGCGGGCCAGGTCACCAAGCTGGGCCCGAGCCGCCCGCGCGTCGAGGAGGTCGGTGAGCACGTGGCCCAGAAGTGGATCCTCACCCGCGGCCGCGACAACATCCGCGACCTGCTCCCGGGGCCGATCCTGCCCACGGTCATCGACACCGAGCTGCTCATCGAGGCGGAGAAGGAGCTGGGCCACTCCCTCCGCCCCTACCCCGAGGCACGCGTCTGGCTACGCGACGGATTCTGGGCCCGCGTCTATCGGGAGTTCGAGATCGGGGTCGGCGTCTCCTCCAAGTGACGCGCCCGCGAGGCACGCCTCAGCGGATCACCGTCCTCCCCGCGACGACCGCCACGACCATGTCCGATTCCCGCCAGCCGTACGGGGTGGGCTGCGAGTAGCGTCATCAGCATGTCCGTGAGAGAGCTCGACTTCGACGCCTGTTACCGCGCGGTGGCCGCGAGGGACGCCCGGTTCGACGGGCGCTTCTACACGGCGGTCACCTCCACCCGTATCTACTGCCGGCCGATCTGCCCGGCACGCACCCCTGCCAGCCGCAACGTGCGGTTCTACCGCCACGCGGCCTCCGCCGAGGCGGCCGGGTTCCGGCCGTGCAAGCGGTGCCGGCCCGAGCTGAGCCCCGGCGATCCCGGCTGGGACCACCGGGGCGACCTGGTCGGCAGGGCGCTCCGGCTGATCGACGAGGGTGTGGCGGACGACGGCGGGATGGCCCGGCTGGCCGGGCGGCTGCACATCACCGGGCGGCACCTGCACCGGCTGTTCACCACGGAGATCGGCGTGGGACCGCTGGCCGTGGCCAGGACCAAGCGCCTGCTGCTGGCCAAGCAACTGCTGACCGAGACCGGGCTGCCGATCGTCGACGTGGCGTTCGCGTCGGGTTTCGGCAGCGTCCGGCAGTTCAACGCGACCATGAAGGACAGCTACGGGTTCACCCCGGGCGAGCTGCGGGCGACCACGCGATGCAGCGCCGACGTCTCGGGCGACGCGCTGACCCTGCGGCTACACCGCAGGGAGCCGTACGACGCCGCGGCCCTGATGCGGTTCCTGGCCGCGCGGGCGATCCCCGGTCTGGAGCACGCGGACGGCACGTCCTACCGCCGCGCCGTCCCCGGTGGCACGGTCACCCTGACCCCCGAGGTGGACCACGTCCGGCTGGACGTGAGCGTCGACGACACCAGCCACCTGGCCAGGATCGTCGCCCGCTGCCGCCGCCTCCTCGACCTCGACGCGGACCCCGAGGCCATCTCCGCCGCCCTTGGCGAGACCTCGCTGGAACCGCTCGTCGCCGCCCGTCCCGGGCTGCGGGTGCCCGGCGCGTGGGACGGCTTCGAGGTGGCCGTCCGCGCCGTGATCGGCCAGCAGATCTCCGTCGCGGGTGCCCGCACCATCCTCGGGCGCGTCACCGCCCGAGCCGGGCGCCCGCAGCCCGGAACAAGCGTCGACGAGGGGTTGACCCACCTGTTCCCGACCGCGGCCGAGCTCCACGAGGCTGATCTGGGCGGGCTGGGCCTGACCGGGCGGCGGGTGGCCACGCTGAAGGCGCTCGCCGCCAGGGTGGCGGACGGCGAGATCGACCTGGACGGGGCACAGCAGCCCGCCCAGGCGGTGGCCGGGCTGCTTGAGGTCCCCGGGATCGGGCCGTGGACCTCGGGTTACATCGCGTTGCGGGCGCTGCGCGACCCGGACGCCTGGCCTGGCGGAGACCTCGGCCTACGGCGGGCCATGGCCTGCCTGGGCATCCCGGAAGACCACATCGAGCGGTGGCGTCCATGGCGGGCGTACGCCGCACTGCATCTTTGGAGTTCCGAATGATAGAAGCACAGGTACTCACCACCCCGGCCGGTCCGCTGGCGCTGCTCGCCCGCGAGGGCGTCCTGGTCGCGGCGGGCTTCACCGACACCCCGGACGAGATGTTCGCGCGGCTCTCCCCCGGCCTCCGGTCGGAGGGCCTGGACCTGACCGCCGACCTGGGCCACCCGGCGCGTGCCGTACGCGACTACCTGGACGGCGACCTGAAGGCCCTCGACTCCGTGGCGCTGGAACAGCCGGGCACCCCCAAGCGGCAGCGGCTGCTCACCGCCCTGCGTGAGGTCCCGCCGGGCGTCACGATCAGCTACGCCGAGCTCGCCGAGCGGGCGGGCCTGCCGAGGACGGCGGCCAGGGCGGCCGGGAGCGCGTGCGCGCAGAACCTGATCGCGCCGTTCGTCCCCTGCCACCGCATCCTGCCGTCCACCGGCGGGTTCGGCGGCTACTACTACGGCACGCCGGTCAAGCGGTGGCTGCTCATCCACGAGAAGGCGATCGCCGGCGAGTGACGCCGGCCGTCTTCGACCATGAGGCGCGCCCAGCTCGGTCAGCGGGGCGTCACGGTGCGGCATGAGGGCCTCCGGCGGATGTGAATCCTGGTCGACTCACACCACGTCACGAGGCCCTCGCCCATTTCGAGATCATTCGACCGGGCCGCCATCACCGACGTCCACGGGTGGTACACCTATCCGGTCTTCCTGACGGTGCTCTGCACCTCGCCCACCGGGACGTCGCGGGTGACCCCGACCTCGACCGGGTCGTAGGCGAAGGGCACCACGTCGTCCTCGATCTCGATGGGCCAGACCGAGGTGACCGTCAGCACGTAGGCGTCACGCGGCTGGTCGACCGAGGCCCGCAGGTAGCGCACGCCGCAGGTGAACGCGGCGCCCTTCGCGTACGGCTTGCCGCCGGGGCCGCACTCCTCCTTGACCTCCGCCCGGTCGGCGGTGGTGCCCGCGTCGATCCGGATGTCCTCAAGGGTGGCGGTCACGGTGGCGCTCATCACCCCGGGCAGCGTCGCCGTCACGGACCTGGTGGTCTCGCCGATGCCGCTCAGCCAGACCCAGGTCGGCAGGTTGACGTAGCTCTTGGCGTCCGGATTGAGCTCGATCTTCGGCTCGGGCACGGTCAGCGCGGCGCGGGCGATCTCGACGAGTTCGGCGATGGTGATCCCGGCGGGCGGCGTGGTGTTCGGGGGCGCGAACACGTAGGGCTCGCCCAGCGCGGCCACGCACGCCAGCCCGTTCGGATCGGCGGAGTTGTAGGCGCGCTGCCACCAGGTGCCCTCCTGGCCGATCCGGGCCTCGAACGGCTCCAGCGCCTCCTTCCGCCTCTCCCACTCCTGCCCGGGGAGGGCGTCGGGAAGGGCGTCTCGCTGCGAGTCCAGCATGTCGGCGGCGTTGCCCCGGGGCTCGTACCAGCAGGGGCGCTTGATCCGATATCCGTCGTTCTTCCCGCTGAGCCCGGTGCCCGTGACGACGATCCGGGAGTCCTTGAGGGTGACCCCGGCCTTGTTGCCGTGCTGGAAGCCCTCACCGGTCGCTCCCCCGGTGCCGGGAGGGTCGGACGGCACAGCGGGGGAGAACAGCAGCAATCCCGCGAGGATCACTTTTCCGATCATCGAACACCTCCGGTGTGGGGACCGGGTCCCGGCCGCGGGGAGAGAGTCATCTGAGGCAGCCCTTCGCGCGCTCGTCGGGGAGCTTCGCGTGGCGGAAGAGCCTGATACGCCAGCCCCCGTCGGCGGCCCGCCCCATCGCGGCGGACTGGAGGAAGGGCTTCCTGGTCCAGTCGGGCTGCCTGGCGACGGGCTTGCCGGTGGAGGAGTCGAGGAGGCGCATCTTCGACTCGTCGACGCAGACGTCCAGCTGCGCCCCCCGGTCGTCGCCCGAGCCGCTGACCGCGCTGACGTTCAGGGCGTACAGCCGGGCGGTCCCCCGCACCGACCTGCGCTCGTCGAGAAACGCCCCCACCCAGGAGGACGCGTCGTCGACCGCGTCGTACTCGACCACGTCGAGGTAGCCGGTGTCACGGCCCTCGCTCACGACCGCCCTGAAGGCTCCGGCGAAGTAGTCGCGGAGAACCTCGATCATCGCGGTCGTGTCGGCGTCGGGCGCGGCGGGCCACTCGACCACCACCCGCACTCCCGGCGCGACCCCGACCTTCTCCTCTCGCGGCGCGGCCGACCGCGCCGAGTCCTGCGGGGAGGGCCGCGCGGGAACTCGCGAGGAGGTCTCGACGGGAGAGGTGTCCGAAAGATCGACGGGAGTGAACGGCTGAGCCTCCGACGGGGTACAGGCCGCCGACAGGAGCATGACCAGCGCGATCACCACACGCACACCGATCACGCTAGGAGCGTCCGCCCGCCGGAACCACCGATATGCACGATTCGGCATGGCTCCCCTGCCGCCCTCGCCCCGCATCCGGCGGCCCACCGCGCCGCCGCTCCCGTGGTGGGTCTCCGGCAGGGCATCCGCCGCGCCGCGACCCCGCGTGACCCCCGGCGCGCGGACCGGGCCCGCCGGGCCCGTCATGCCGTCGGGGCCGAGCGCATCCGCCACGAGGGCAGCAGCTCGTCGATGAGGGCCTCGGTCTCCGGTGCCATCCCACCGCCGTAGGGGTGGGAGGCGGCCCGCCGGTGCAGGGCGTCGGCCACGGCACGCAGGCGGACGGGGTCGTCGGTGAGATGCGTGGCCCGCAGCAGGTCGCGCCAGAGCCCCTCGTCATCGGCGGCCAGCAGCAGCCCGGCCCGCACCGCCGCCACCGCCTGGTCGGTCTCACCGCGGGCCAGCCGTACCTCGCAGAGCCGGTGCGCGGCGTCCGCGACACCCGCGGTCACGTTGTACTCCAGGTCGTCGGCTGCCAGCCAGGCGTAGCGGCCACGCGGGCGGCCGTTCAGCAGCGGACCCCGTACCAGGCCCAGTGCCCGATCGAGGAGCTCGGGACGCCCGCCGGGGTTGGCGTGCGACTGCCGGACGAGGTCGCGGAAGAGCATCCAGTCGGTGCGCACCTCGGGGCCGAGCCGCAGGCGCCCCGAGGTGTCGGCGTAGAGGTTGGGCCGCCCCTGGCTGTCGGCGCCCAGCCACGCGACGACCCTGGCGATCGTGGCGTCCCTGACGACCGCCTGCACGCCACGTGGCCAGAGGATGCCGCCGAGCACGACGGGGTGCACGCCGCCGGGGTGCGTCGCCAGGTAGACGACGAGCTCGACCGCGATCACGGCTCGCCCCTCCTCCATCGGCGAGGGACCGACGACCTCGGCGGGGCCGAGGATCCGCACCTCGACCGAGGGTGTCTGGGTGACCGGTTCCGGCTCATCGGCGAGCGGCTCGCCCTCCAGCCGTTCGGTCGCCAGGAACAGATCGATCAATGCCCGGTACTGCCGCCGTGGCAGCAGCTGCGCGGCCACGTCGAACCCGAGCGCGTCCACCCTGGCGCGGCCCTCCTCGGTGATCGTCCAGTTCCAGGTGGCGTGCGGCACGTCGCCCGCGATGACGTACCCGGCGGCGGTCCTGACGCCCTTCCTGGCGAGCAGCGCCAGGCGGCGGCCTTCCTCCTCGGTGGGGGCGATCGCGGACAACAGGTAGTGCGGGGTGCAGACCGGGTCGGCGGCGCGTCCGTGGATCCTGCCGGTGAGCACCTCGCCTCGGTTACCGCCGTCTTTGCCCGACGCCTCCAGCTCGGGCAGGATCTCCGCCAGGCTGCCCACGTACCTGATCCGGTCGGAGGCGATCACGGTCAGCTCCTCGCCGAAGCCGACCAGCGTGACGCGCATCCGGTCCGACCAGCGGTTGGTCGCCAGCTCCACGGCGAGCGCCGCCAGAGCGGCGGTGGCCTGCGCGCCCCCGATGCTGATCGGACCGTGGGCGGCCTCCAGGTCGACGAGCACCCGGCCCTCACCGCTGGAACCGAGCGAGACCAGCCCCGGGTACGGCGCGGGCGCGTCGGCGAGTGCCTGCTCGTCGAGCATCCGGCCCTCGTGCGCGGGAAGCCGCCAGACCTGGCCTCCGTCGTGGGCACTCCAGGGCGCGGGCGCGTCGGGGTCCGGCGGATGGATCCACAGGTCGAGGGTCTGCGGTGACAGGTGGGCCGCGTAGACCGTGGGCGGGACGCGGTTCTGGGCGGCGAGGGACCTGCCCAGCAGCCGGAGCCCGACGTCGAGCATCCGGCTGCCCGGGGCGTCCGCGCCGAGCCTGAGCGCCAGCTCGGCCTGGGCGGCGTCGTCCCTCGGCCGGGTGATCCGGCGCCCGAACGCCCGGTGCCAGAGCTGCCGCCTGCGCCTGCGGCCGAGCGCCACCAGCAGCCCGGCCGCGGCCAGCGAGGCCCCGGCCAGGTAGTCGAGCATCTCCAGCCCGGTGTGCTGCCCGTTCTCCGCGGGCCCCGCCACCGCCGCTCCCGGGTCCGCCGCGCCGGGATCCTGCCGCCCGGGCGCGGCGGTGGCGGGCGCGGCGGTGGCCGCCGTGTCCGGACCGCGCTCGGCGGTTGCCTTGGGGACGGGCACCTGGCGCGGGTCGTGCGAGGCGCCGCGCTCGGCGGCGGTGTCGGGACGGTGCCCGGCCACCTCGTGGCGCCCGTCCTGTCCCCGGCCGGTCTCCCGCGCCTGGCCCGCGCCCTCGCCGGGAGTGGAGATCTCGGGTGCGGGCTCCGCCGGGAGGTCCGCACCGCCCGGGGTGAAGGTCTGGGTACGGCCGTCCAGCTCGGCGGGCTTGCCGGGGTGGTCCTTGAGGGTGTCGTCGCGCGGCTGGGACGCCGGGACGATGTGCACGTTGCGCGCGTCGTCCGGCATGTCCAGCACCCAGCCTGGCCTGATCAGGTCGGCCATCCGCAGGCGGCTGCCGTCCGGCTGCTCCCTGTGCTGGTTGAGCCGGTAGATCTCCGGATACCGCCGCCCGTCACCGAGGCACTTCTCCGCGATCTCCCACAGGCTCTCGTGGTGGCGGCCGTGCGGCGGCTGCACCACGTAGACCTTCTTGGCCTTCTGCACCGGCGCCAGCTCCACCCGCTCGGCGCCGGCCGGGGCCGACGCCGCCGACAGCCCGGTCGAGACGATGGCGGAGGTCGCGGGCGGCAGGCTGGTCAGCTTCGCGATCGGCAGGGCCACCGCCGAGACGGTGAACAGCAGCATGGCCGCCGAGACCAGCCGGTTGGCGAACATCTGGGTGCCCCCGGAGAACGGCACCCGGGCCGGCATCCCGACCCGGCGCACTCCGGCGTAGATCTCGACCAGCACGCAGACCACCATCTGCAGCCAGGCGAGCCAGACCAGCAGCACGAGGATCGCGACGATCGTGCTCGTGCCCACCTGGCTGGTCAGCAGGTCGAGGTCGCGCAGCTCCGGCGGGAGCGGCGGCCCGGCCAGCCGGAACAGGGCGTAGGGGACCCCCGCGATGAGCGCGACCAGGACGGCCAGCGCGCCGAGGCCCGCCAGCAGGTCTCCCGGTGTGCGCCTGTCCTTGATACGCACGGGCTGTCGCGTGGGCATTCGTCTCCCTCCCCGTCCAGATTCGTCGTCGGTCAACCGGTGGGCCAGCGATTCACGGCAATTGGTCTGCCCCGATGTCCGGCCCCGCCGCGGCCAGGGCCTCCATGTCCGAGCCGGGGAAACCGAACGCGGCCAGGAAGAACGCCTTCCAGGTGACGGAGACGTTCACGGTGACCTCGGCCTGGGCGCCGCCGAGCGCGCACTGGGTGAGCTGGACGTCGCCGGCGCCGTGCGCCGAGACGATCTCCTCGGCCTTCGCGCAGACCTCCCCCTCTCCCAGCAGCCGGGCCTGGCCGGTGGCGCGCAGGTGCTCGACGTCGATCTGGTCCGCGGCGGCCCTGGCGGCCTGCTCGGCGATGTCGGCGGCCCGCAGCCGGGCGTTGATGGCGGCCCCGCCGTCCACGAGCAGCCCGGCCAGCAGGAACACCACCACCGAGAAGATCACCGTGAAGATCGACATCGACCCTCGCTCGCCGTGGCGTCCTCTCCCGGCACCCGAACCCACCGGACACCCGGACGTCCGGCATGCCACGGGCGGGGGTACCCGGCGACACGGAGCGGGGAAGTGCCCGGACGCGCGGCGGGCTGGCGTTGGACGGGCGAGTCTCCGGCGCCGCGCGAGTGGGTCCACGAGCTTCACTCAACCCTCCGGAACTGCTCCAGCGGGACCACCGAGTCGCCCTTCATCTCCTTGGCGGCGCCGAAGCCGAGGAACTCCAGATCCAGGGAGCAGGTCACCTGGGCGTGGACCCGGCCGCCCTCCTTCCAGTCCGTACCGGCCAGGCTGACCTCGGGTTCGCACTCGCCCGACAGCGCGGCGCGGGCCACCTCGGCCGCGGCGTCCTCGGCGTCGGCCAGCGTGCGCTCGACGGAGGCGGCCCTGGCGGCGTCCCTGGCGGCACCGTTGACCTCGCCCTGGGCCTCCACCACCCTTCCCGCGCCGACCAGGAACAGCAGGAAGAGCAGGAAGACCGGGGCCAGCAACACCGTCTCGGCGCTGAGCGACCCTCGATCGTCCCCGGCCGCGGGAATCCGCCGGCTCACTCGCATCCTTCGCTTCCGTCGTCGGGCCGGAAACACTCGATGGGACCGCCGAAGCGCGCGGTGACCGTGAACGTGGTGGAGGGCAGCAACGGGACGACCTGGACCGCCGAGGCGGTCACCTCGACCCCCCGCTGGTCGCCCTCCGCCCAGGCGGTGACCGTGGCGCCCTCCAGGAGCTTCGGGCCGACGGTCCGGATCACCTCCTGGGCGCGGGACTCGGCGTCCTGCTGCCAGGACTCGGTGTCGACCCGGGCCAGCCGCGCCCCCTCCCTGGCCGCGGCGTCGGCGATCTGGCGCCCGTGGAACCAGAGGGCGGACTGCACGATGAGCAGGATGACGACCAGCACCACCGGCATGATGATCGCCAACTCGATCACGGTGGCGCCGCGTTCACCGCCCCGGCCTCGTCGGCGCGCGGCCGAACGCGCACCGCGTCCCGTGGCGCCGCGTTCACCGCTCCGGCTGCCGTCCCGGCCGGGCTTGGCCCCCCCGTTCCCGGGGCGGCCCCGCTCACGGTCACGGGTCTCCAAGGTCGCCGCCCCCGCCCCCGCCGCCCCCGCCGCCGAACTGACTGGAGATCTCCGCCTGCTTCCCCTCGACGAGGGTCTTGATGAGCGTGGCGAGGCCGAGCGCCACCCCGGCGATGATGGCCGTGATGATGACCCATTCGACGGCGGAGGCCCCCCGGGTGGGGGCGTTGCGCGCCCTGGTGATCCGGACGCTCAGAACGGCGGTCGCGTAAGTGATCCACGGATGGCTCAGCATGGTCAGGACCCCAACATCTTCATAGCGGCCGGAAAACTTAGAAAGATCACGAAACCCGCGCAGAGCAGGAGCTGGGCGACGAGCATCGACTGGGAGCGCTCGCCCGCCTGCCCCTCGATCTCGGCCAGCTCGCGGCGGCGCATGGTCGCGGCACGGGCGGTGAGGGACGAGCGGACCTTGGCGCCGTCGTCGGCGACCAGGCCGAGCGCCGCGGACAGGTCGCGCAACTCGTCGACGTTGATCTCGTCACCGAGCTGGCCGAGGGCCTGCCAGGGGGTGATGCCGACGATCCTGGCGTTGCCGAGCGCCTCGCGGATACGGGACATCGCCCAGTTGGCGCCTTCCTCGTCGGGGCCGGGACTGCCCACCGAGACCGCCATCATCAGCGCCTCGGGCACCCCGCGCCCGCCCGCCAGGTTCATCGCGACGAGGTCCAGGAAGGAGCCGACGACGTGCCGGAAGTCGCGGCGCATCCGCGCGGCGTCCCGCTTGACCTGCAGGTCCGGCAGGACGAAGAAGACCCCGGCGACCACGAGTGCCGCCCAGAGCGGGACGGTGAGGGAGACGCCCCAGTCCATCAGCACCAGCCAGCCGACCAGCAGCGGGAAGGCCAGCAGCCCGGAGACCGCCAGCAGCACCTTGGTGGCCAGGAAGCCCTCGAACGACCTGCCGAGCAGCGCCAGGTCGGCCCTGGCGGAGCGCGCCTCCCAGCCCCTGGCCGCGTAGAAGCGGGCCATCCGCTCCCCCAGGCCGCGCCGGAAGACGCTGACCTCCTCGTCGGGCAGGATGAGCCGGGCGCGAGGCGCGTCGGTGCCCTCGCGGGCCGCGTCGAGCGCCAGCAGCCGCGTCACCAGCCCTGGGCGGGCCGGGAACAGCGCCCGGAACAGCAGGAACAGGCCCATCCCGAGCACGGAGCCCGCCAGCAGCGCCTCAGTCATCGGACACCTCACCCCCGGAGGGCAGGCCCAGCAGGCGGGCGGGTTTGTCGAAGCGGGCCAGGCGGCGCATCCAGGCGAACCCCGCGCCGAACAGCCCGGCGACCACCACGAGCACGGCCTGGCCGAGCGCGTTGTCGTACTCCTCGACGTAGGAGGGGTTGAACACCACGAGCATGACGGCGAAGGCGATGGCCGTACCGACCACGATCTGCACGCTCCGCCGGGTGGAGCGGCGCTCGGCCTCGACCCGGCGGCGCATGTCGAGCTCCTCGCGGGCGGAGACGGCCAGCGCGCCGAGCACGTCACGCAGGCCGGGACCGCGCAGCTTGGAGTTGAGGATGAGGGCGGCCACGACCAGGTCGGCCGAGGGGTCGTCGAGCTCGTCGGCGAAGCGCCTGAGCGCGTCGGGCAGCGCCATCCTGGTGTGCAGGCGGTCGACCATCGACCGCAGGTGCGGGCGGAGCGTGGGGGCCGCCGCCCGGATCGAGGACGGGATCGCCTGCTCCAGCCCGGCCGCCCCGGCGATGGTGTCGCGGAGCGACTCGGTCCAGGCGGCCAGGGCCTCCAGCCTGCGCATCGCGGTCCGCTCCTCGGCGGCTCCGCCGGACAGGCCCCGCCAGGCCAGGGCGAGGAGCACGGCTCCGACCGCCATGACCGGCCACCCGGTCACCACGAGCACGACCACCCCGACGATGACCCCCACCGCGGTACGGGTGGACAGGGCGCGGACGAACTCGCGCCTGCCCGCCTTCCTGCCGGGGGACGACGGGCGGGGGCGCACCCCGTACAGCGCGACGACGAGCAGGAACAGCCCCGCGCCGATCGCGATGCCGGCCAGCAGCACCAGCGGGTCGAACAGGCCCGGAGGCAGGGAGGTCATGTCCAGCCTCCCGGGTCATAGCCGAAGTGGGCGAGCTCCTCCAGGCACGACAGCGGCGCGTGCGGCACGACCCGGCCGTCGGGCGTCATGGCGAACACCTCCGAGGAGAGCACCCTGCCGTCCACTCCGGCTACCTCGCGCACGCTCGACACGAAGCGCCGCAGCCTGCCTCCCACCGCGTAGTCGTTGCGCTTCTCGATGAACACCACGAAGTCGATCGCGCCCGCGATGAGCATGTGGGTGGCCTCGATCGGCAGGCGCTCCGTGGCCTGGAGCGCGTAGGTCGCGATGCGGTTGAAGACCTCCATCGAGGAGTTGGCGTGAATCGTCGACAGCGAGCCGTCGTTGCCCTGGGTCATCGCGTTGAGCATGGTGACGATCTCGTCGCCGAGGACCTCTCCGACGATCACCCTGGACGGGTTCATGCGCAGGGAGCGGCGGACCAGTTCCGCCATGGTGATCTCGCCCTGGCCCTCGGAATTGGGCAGCCGCTGCTCGAAGGCGACCACGTTGGGATGGAGTTCCGGGAATTGGTCGAGGCCGAGTTCGAGGGCGCGCTCGACGGTGATGAGCCGCTCGGTGGGCGGAATCTCATTGGCCAGGGCGCGCAGCAGTGTCGTTTTCCCGGCGTTGGTCGAACCGGAAATCATGATGTTCTTCCTGGCCGCCACCGCCGCCGCCAGAAAACGCCCCAACTCCGGGGTCAGGCTGCCGTTTCCCACCAGGTCGCTGAGAAAGACCTTGCCCAGCCGGGAGCGGCGGATGGAGATGGACGGGCGGACCGTCACGTCCATCACGGCCGAGAGCCGGGAGCCGTCGGGAAGGCGCAGGTCGAGCTGGGGGTTGGCGGTGTCGAACGGCCTGCTGGACAGGCCGCTGTAGGCGGCGAGGATCTGGACCAGCTCGACCAGTTCCTCGTCGGACTCGGCCACGGGCTCACGCATGATCTCCTGGCCGTCGGCGTAGCCGACGAACACCCGGTCGCAGCCGTTGATGTCGATGTTCTCGACCTCGGGGTCGTCCAGCAGGGGTTGGAGGCGGCCGACGCCGAACAGGGCCGCGTGGATCCCCGCGGCCAGCGCCTCCTCCTCCTCGGCGGTGGGCGGGGTCCTGCCGACGCCGATCTCGCCGCGGGCGAACTCCTCCAGGATCTGGGCGATCAGCGCGCGGGCGAACTGGCGCTCGTCCTCACCGGTCATCGGCTGCAGGCCGCTGGCCTGGTCCAGGCGGCGCTGGTGGGCCAGCCTGTCTCCGACGTCCTGCCGGAAGCGCTTCACCAGCGTGTGGTCGATGGTCACGGTCTGGCTCCGCTCGACGGCTCGACGGGCACGCCCATGACCGGCTCGGGAGCGCTGACCTGTGCGGCGAGGCGGCCGCCCAGCTCCCGGGCGGTGCGGATCAGCAGGGAGCGGTCCAGGCGCCCGCCCCACTGGCCGCGCAGCAGTTCCGCGCCCTTGGGGTCGTGCGCGAGCCCGCTCACGAAGGCGAGGTTCCTGCCGGTGCCCACGACGATCCGGCGGACCTCCTCGATCATCGTGCGGTACTGCCGGGGGTCGGCGATCACGACCACGCCCACCTGCGGCTCGCGAGGCATGATCTGCAGGCGTTCCCGCAGGTGGGCGACGTGGTCCAGGCTCGCCCTGGTGAACAGCACCACCAGCGAGGCCTCCGCGGTCAGCTCGGCCAGCTGGGGGTGGCCGCCGAGGCGTCCGCAGTCGGCCAGCACGTCGGCGCCGGGCATCGTGGCCAGTGCCCGGCCGAGCGGACCCCAGAGCCAGGTCAGCCCGGCCGCCTGTTCGCCGTGGGTCAGCCCCGCCAGTATGTCCAGACCACCGATGATCTTCTGGGTGTGCTCGTGGATCTGTTCCGGGTGCAGGCCGCGCCGGGCCGTGGCCCCCAGGGTGAGCAGGCCCCTGGCCGGGTTGAGCACGCCGCCGTCGGCCGCGGGCAGGCGGTAGGCGAGATCTCCGCCCGCCGGGTCGCACTCGGCGAGCAGCACCGGGCGCGGCCAGATCGCGCCGAGCGCGGTGGCCGCCGTGGTCACTCCGGGCGCGCCCTTGTCCGCGGCCAGCACGATGAGCGCCACGTCAGCGTGCTCCCGGCAGCTCGGCGAGCGCGATCTCACCGGTGGAGGCGTACGCGACGACCTCCGGTGAGATGGAACTGTCCACGATGATGGTGACCAGGCCGTTCGCACCGCTCCTGCCGGGCGTGCCGATCTGGTGGACCAGGGCGCTCTGCGCCAGTACCCGCCGCTCCTGGCCGCCGCCGCCGCCCCTGCTCGGCACGTAGACGACCTGGACCCGGTCTCCGCGCTCCAGGGTGCCCGGTGACTGGCCGGGTTTGAGGGCGAGACCGACCTGGGCCTTGCCGGGGCCCAGCTCCCTGCTGGCGGAGACCACCATCTCGCGGGTCAGGAGCGTTCCGGGGATGAGGGTGACGCGGGCGAAGTTCTCCGCGACGCGGGCGCGCTGGGACCAGGCCACGTAGCCGATGCCGGTGTCGGCGATCTGGACCTCCTTGAGCATCGCCTCGGTGAACTGCTGGCCGGCGCCGATCTGCTGGGAGACGGCGATCGCCGAGACGCGGTCGCCGCTGCGCAGGACGAGCAGGGTGGTGGCGAGGGCGCCGCCCAGGATGAGGAGGACGGCGAGGGCGGCGAGGGCTGGTTTGCGCTCGCGTGGGGGCACGGGAAGCTTGCGCGACGCCGGCCCGGACAGGGTGCCCGCCGACGACTGGCGCTCGGCGTTCACCGGGACACGGCCCGTTGGCTTCTCACTGGTCCTCATGGGTAGGGGGACTCCCAGAGTGATCATAAATATGGGGACTACTGGTCGAATTTACGCCATTATGCGCACCATGCCGACGGGCTGCCGGACAAAAACCAGAACCCATGCTCGTTTGATAGGAACACGTCTGTCAACGCCGCTTCAGAAGAAAGTGGCGGTTTCGCTAGATGACGGGACACTTATCTGGGTGATAAGGACGGTAATTAACTCTTGCACCAATCGTCCCAGCATTTACCTCCATCATTACGGCGCCCCACCTCCTCCTTCACTCCATCGCTCACGGGATGTGCGCCCTCCTTAACCCTGAACCCGTTCAAAATGTGGCACCCTGGAGAGATGGCCACATCATCCGGGCGTGACGCCTCGGGCGGGGGACGGGTCAGGCTCCTTTTCCGCTCGGCGGCCGGGCGAATGCGCCGTCGCGGGGTCGAACGCCTCACCGCCGCCCCCGCGACGGAGCGAATGATCGAGGGGCTGCACCGCGCGGCCGTCGGGCTGGCCGAGGTGACCTCCGAGGTCAGCGCGTACGCCGGGCTGCTCGAGGAGAAGATGGGCGAGCTTCGGGCCCGGACCGCGGCCCGCCGTTCCGCCGGTTCTCCGAACAGGTTTTCCACAGCTCCATACCGCGGGCAGGCTGGCCCCCAGGAGGCGATAAATCACCAAATATCCCCATAAAGCGGTATAAACGGCCGCCGCCTACGGAGAGTTATCCACAGGCTGGGATGTTTTCCACATACCGGGTCGCGAGCCATGAGATTGCCGCGAACACCCTCTCGGACCCCGTTTCCACTCTGTACGGTGGATCCGGGGCCTGACCCGAGGAGAGCGTCGATGCGGATCATGCTCACCGTGCTCAGCGAGCACGCCGACCGCGATGTCGTGGTCGAGGGCGACGAGACGACCACGGTGGCACGGCTCGCGGAGTCACTCGCGGGCCAGGGCGGCGAACGTCCGAGCAACGTAGTGCGGCTGACACGCAGCAAGGCCCCGTACGGGCTGGGCCGCGACTCGGCCGGGGCCGAGCCCCCGGCGCTCTGGCTGGACGGCCGCCCCCTCGACCCCGCCGCCCCCGCGCTCGGCCTGCTCCGCGACGGCGACCTGGTCACCCTCGACCGCTCGCTCGCCATGGCCACCCTCGCCGAGGAGCCCGGCGGGATCGTGGAGATCCGGGTGGTCGGCGGGCCCGCCGCCGGGTCGGTGCACCGCCTCAGCCTGGGCGTGCACACCATCGGCTCCGACCCCGCCTGCTCGGTGGCCGTGTCCGACCCCCGGCTGTCCGCGCTGGCCGCCGTGGTGCGGCTCACCCCGGACGCCATCACCGTGGAGCCGGGGGACCCGGGGGACCCGGGGGACAGGGCCGGGGCCCTGCTCGACCGCGAGCGGCTGGAAGGTCCGCTGCCCTGGCCCGAGCACGCCCTGCTGAGCTGCGGCGGCAGCGTGCTGACCCTCAAGGCGGTGGAGCCGCCCGACGCGCACCTGGACGCGCAGCCGGACGGCGGCCTGGCCTACAACCGGCCGCCCAGGTTCCGCCCGCCGGGCGGCGCGCGGCGTTTCGAGGTCCCGGCCGAGCCCAGACGGGCCGAGACCATGCGGCTGCAACTGCTGACCGCGTTCCTGCCCGCGGCGCTGGGGTTCGGCATGGCCTGGGCGCTCCAGACGTGGTACTTCCTGCTGTTCGCGCTCATGACACCGCTGATCATGATCGGCCAGTGGTGGAGCGACCGGCGGCACGGCCGCAAGAAGTACCGCCTGCAGCTCAAGGAGTACCGGGAGCGGCTGAAGGTCTTCGAGGCGGCCGTGGAGCGCGCCCGTGCCGACGACGAGACCGCCCGCCGCGCCGCCGCGCCCGACCCCGCCGAGGTGCTGCTCACCGTGACGGGCCCCCGGCGGCGGCTCTGGGAGCGGCGCGACCACGACCCCGACGCGCTGCGGCTCCGGGTCGGCCTCGCCGACCTCCCCGCCGACCTGGAGTTCACCCCCGAGCGCTCCGCCCCGGCCGACACCCCGATGCCCGCCCCGCCCACCTGCCAGGCGGTGCCGGTGGCACTTGCCATGCGCCGCCTGGGCGTCACCGGTCTGACCGGGCCCAGGGAGACGACGGCCGGGCTGGCGCGCTGGCTGGTCGGCCAGGCCGCCGCCCTGCACAGCCCGCGCGACCTGGCGATCGTCGTGCTCTCCGCGCACGGTGACGGCGAGGAGCGCTGGAGCTGGGTACGGTGGCTGCCGCACTGCGCCCCGCGCGGCGGCGAGGACTGCGTGGCCCTGGTCGGCGCCGACCCCGAGGCCGCGGCCCGCAGGGTGAGCGAGCTGGCCGCGCTGATCGACGAGCGCCTCGGCGACGACGCCGCCGCGGGGCCCGCGGCCAGGCTCGGCCGCGTACCGGCCGGCTGGGGCGATCTGGGGGGTGGCGGGTCCGAGCAACCGTACGCCGCCCCCGTCTACGACGAGCGCCCCTACGACGTGCTGGTGGTGCTCGACGGCGCGCAGGTGCTGCGCGCGCTGCCGGGCATGCCCCAGGTGCTGCGCCAGGGACCCCGCGCGGGCGTCTACACCCTGGCGGTGGACGGCGACCAGCGGCTGCTGCCCGAGGAGTGCGCCACCGTCGCCGCCATGCAGGCCGACGGCACCGTGCGGCTGCGCGGCGGCGGTCTGGACGACCTCGGCGAGATCCTGGCCGACCAGGTGACGGCCGCCTGGTGTGACCGGCTGGCCCGCTCGCTGGCGCCGATCCGCGACGTCAGCCGCGACGACGCCGGCCTCGCCCTGCCGGGCTCCGCGCGGCTGCTCGACCTGCTGGAGCTGCCCTCCGTCTCCGGTGCGGCCCTGGCCGAGCGCTGGGGCCGGGCGACCGAGGCCGTGGTGGGGGTGGGCCCCGAGGGACCTTTCTCGGTCGACCTGCGCAGGGACGGACCGCACGCGCTCATCGCGGGCACCACCGGCGCGGGCAAGTCGGAGCTGCTGCAGACCCTGATCTGCTCGCTGGCGGTGGCCAACAGGCCGGACGAGATGACGTTCGTGCTGATCGACTACAAGGGCGGCGCCGCGTTCAAGGAGTGCGTGCGGCTGCCGCACACGGTGGGCATGGTCAGCGACCTCGACGGCCACCTGACCCAGCGGGCCCTGGCCTCACTGGCCGCCGAGATCCGCCGCCGTGAGCGCCTGCTGCTGGCCGTGGGAGCGAAGGACATCGAGGACTACCACGAGCTGCGCGACGCCCGCACGGCCCGCGCCTCCCGTGACCTGCTCGTCGCCGGAGGCGGCGCGCCGGTCAGGCCGCTGCGCGGGCGCGCCGAGCCTCCGGCCCCGCTGCCCCGGCTGGTGCTGGTCATCGACGAGTTCGCGGCCATGGTCAGCGAGCTGCCCGACTTCATGACCGGACTGGTCGACATCGCCAGGCGGGGGCGCTCGCTCGGCATCCACCTCATCCTCGCCACCCAGCGCCCCGGCGGGGTGGTGACCGCCGACATCCAGGCCAACACGTCCCTGCGGATCGCGCTGCGGGTCACCGAGTCCACCGAGTCCACCGACGTCATCGACCGTCCGGACGCCTCGTACATCCCCAAGTCCGCTCCCGGCCGGTGTTATGTGAAGTCGGGCGCGGGCTCGGCGACGGCGGTGCAGACCGCGCGGATCGGCGGACGGAGCCCCGGCGTCTCGGGCGGCGAGGCCAGGGTGCGGGTGACGGAGGTCGGCTGGCAGGCTCTGGGACGCCCCAGGCCGGCGCGCGCGGGGGTCGAGGGAGGCCACGTCACCGACCTGTCCGTACTCACCGACGCCCTCGTCGAGGCGGCCCGCGTCGCCGGAGTCGCGGAGCAGCCGAGCCCCTGGCTCGAACCGCTCCCCGAGCTCATGGTCGTCCCCGGCCTCGCCACACCGTCCACCGGTCTGCCCTACCGGGCGGGGGCCGAGGAGGTGCCGCCGCTGGCCTTCGGGGTCACCGACATGCCCTGGGCGCAGGACCGGCGGGCACTGGCGCTCGACCTCGCGGGAGGGGGGCATCTGCTTGTCGCGGGCGCCTCGCGGAGCGGGCGGTCCACGGCGCTGCGCACGCTCGCGGGGGCGATCGCCGGCCAGACCTCCCCCGACGACGTGCACGTGCACGCGATCGACTGCGGCTCGGGGGCGCTGCTGCCCCTGATGGCGATGCCGCACTGCGGTGCCGTGGTGACGCGCGACCAGCTCGACCGGGTGGAGCGGCTGCTGGCCCGGCTCCGCGCGGAGGTGGGGCGGCGCCAGCAACTCCTCGCCGAGGCCGGGTACGCCTCGCTGGCCGAGCTGCGCGCCGGCACGGACGGCCCCCGGCTGCCGTGGCTGGTCCTGATGCTCGACCGGTGGGAGGGATTCGTCGCCGCGTTCGAGGGCTACGACTACGGGCGGCTGATCGATTCGCTAATGCAGCTGCTGCGGGAGGGACCCGCGGTCGGGCTGCGGGCCGTGGTGACCGGTGACAGGTCCGTGCTGCTCGGGCAGATCTCCACGGTCTTCGACGACCGGCTGATCCTGCGGCTGGCCGACCCGTCCGACTACGGCCTGGCCGGGCTGCCGGTCAAGGACCTGCCCACGGCCCTCGCGCCGGGCCGCGCGCTGTCTGTCGGCGAGTACGGTACGACCGAGAGCCAGATCGCGCTGCTCTGCGACGACCCCTCGGGACCGGCGCAGGTCGCCGCGCTCCAGGCGCTGGCCCGGTCGGCACCGGAGATCACCGCCGACCCGCCGATGCGGGTGGACGCGCTGCCGATGCGCGTCACCGCGGCGCAGGTCCTGGATCTGGTGCCCTCCTTCCGGCCGCCGTCGCCGCTGTGGGCGCTGTTCGGCGCCGGGGGCGACTCGCTGGCCCCGCTCGGCGTCGACCTGCTCGCCCACGGCCCCGGCGCGGTCGTCGCGGGGCCGCCCAGGTCCGGCAGGTCCACGGCACTGCTGACCGCCACCCACTCCCTGCTCACCCAGGGCACCCCCACGGTCCTGGTGACTCCCCGGCGCAGCCCACTGTGCACGCTGGTGGACACCCCGGGCGTGCTGGCCGTGCTGGACGCGAACGGTGACCTGCACGAGGCCGTCGCGGGGCAGGACCGCTACGTCGTGATCGTCGACGACGCCGAGCTGATCTCCCCGGACTCCCCCCTGGGCACCGCGCTCGAACAGGTGCTCCGGAGCGGCAGGGACGGCGAGCACGGCATGATCATCGGCGGTACCACGGGCGACCTGACCACCGCCTACCGAGGTTTCGCGGCCGAGACCCGCAAGGGGCGCACCGGCCTGCTGCTCTCGGTCCAGAGCCCCGCCGACGGCGATCTGTTCACGGTCCGGCTGCCCCGCGGCGCGGTCGGCGGCCCCCCGGGGCGCGGCCTGCTGGTGACCCTGGGCTCGGTGACCCCCATTCAGGCCGCCGTCACCTGAAAATGCCCCGGTCTTTCCAGAACCGGGGCATTTCGGCGGGCCGTTTCCTATCGCGTGGCGGACTCGATATTGCCGCGGTAGGTGTTGATCACCCGAGAAGCCTCGCCGAGCTCCTCGGACATGCGCTGGAAAGCGGCGCGGTAGTTCTGCCAGGCCTCGCTGAAACGCTGGGCGCCGGGCCCCGTCCAGGCGGTTCCGACCTTCGCCGCCTCCCTGTCAAGGGCGGCAACGGTGGCTCTGACCTGGTCGGCCTGCTGGGTGAACTGGGTGGCCATCTGCTGCATTTCCGCGGGGTTGCCGCCGAGCAAGTTCTGGCTCATGCCAGTCTCCTTCGGATCGGTGTCGGGGGTTGGTCACCAAACGAAATCACGATAGGCGTACGGATCACAGGGGTATCCGGGATATACCGAGCGGCTATGGACGTTCCCTTCTCCACTGAGAGGCTAACGTTCTCCATTGTCTTGATTTTTAGTGATTCAAGGAGATATGGGCAGTGCGTGAGATTGTGGTGACGGGCGGAGGCACCGGGATCGGCTACGCCATCGCGACGGCGTTCGCCGCGCAGGGCGACCGGGTGACCGTCACCGGGCGGCGCGAGCAGGTGCTCAAGGAGGCGGCCGACCGGCTGGGCGTCTCGTACGTGGCGTTCAACGCGGCCAACCCGGTGGCGGTGGGCGAGGCGCTGGAACGGCTGCCCGCGCGGGTGGACGTGCTGGTCAACAACGCGGGCGGGAACACCAACCTGGATCGCGTGCCGTCCGGCGACGACCTGATGGACGTGGCGGAGGGCTGGTGGGCCAACCTCAACGCCAACCTGATGTCGGCCGTGCTGGTCACCAGCGCGCTCATCCCGCGCCTCGCCGAGGGCGGCCGGATCATCACGATCGGTTCCATCGCGGCCAGGGGCACCGGCTCCGGGTCCTACGGCGCGGCCAAGGCGGCCGTGGAGGCGTGGACCGCCGACCTGGCCGCCGAGCTGGGGCCGCGGGGCGTCACCGCCAACGTGGTCTCCCCCGGTCTGATCGTGGACACCGAGTTCTTCCGGGGCCGTCTCACCTCAGAGGGGGTGCGCCGCAGGGTCGAGGGCACCAGAAACGGCAGGGCCGGGACTCCGGACGACGTCGCCGAGACCGTGAGGTTCGTCGCCTCCGCTGAGGCACGCCACGTGACCGGGCAGGTTCTGCATGTCAACGGCGGCGCGTACCTGGGCAGGTAGGACCCCCCTCGGCTTCGCCATCAAGCGCCGCTTACACTCCGTTGGAGGCCCGCCAGCCCCCTGTTCGCACGCCTGAAGGGAACGACGTCGGTGCATAAGGTCTTGATCGCCAACCGTGGTGAGATCGCGGTGCGAATCGCCCGCGCGTGCAAGGACGCCGGGTTGGCCAGCGTCGCCGTCTACTCCGACCAGGACCTGGACGCACTCCATGTCCGGGTCGCGGACGAGGCGCACGCCCTTGGTGGCCAGACGCCCGCGGAAACCTACCTCGACATCACCAAGCTGCTGCGGGTCGCCGCGGAGACCGGGGCGGACGCCGTACACCCCGGCTACGGCTTCCTGGCCGAGAACGCCGACTTCGCCCAGGCGGTCATCGACGCCGGCCTGACCTGGATCGGCCCGCCGCCGGCCGCGATCACCGCGCTCGGCGACAAGGTGCAGGCCCGCCACATCGCGCAGAAGGTCGGCGCGCCGCTCGTGGCCGGCACCAAGGATCCGGTCTCCGGGAGCGAGGAGGTCGTCGCCTTCGCCGCCGAGCACGGCCTGCCGATCGCGATCAAGGCCGCCTACGGAGGCGGCGGGCGCGGGCTGAAGGTGGCGCGCACCGCGGAGGAGATCCCCGAACTGTACGACAGCGCGGTCCGCGAGGCGGTCACCGCGTTCGGCAGGGGCGAGTGCTTCGTCGAGCGCTACCTGGACCGTCCCCGGCACGTGGAGACCCAGTGCCTGGCCGACACCCACGGCAACGTGGTCGTGGTGTCCACCCGTGACTGCTCGCTGCAGCGCCGCCACCAGAAGCTGGTCGAGGAGGCACCCGCCCCCTTCCTGACCCCCGAGCAGCTCGACCTGCTCTACACCAGTTCCAAGGCGATCCTGCGCGAGGCGGGCTACGTCGGGGCCGGCACCTGCGAGTTCCTGGTGGGCCAGGACGGCACGATCTCCTTCCTGGAGGTCAACACCCGGCTGCAGGTCGAGCACCCGGTGACCGAGGAGGTCGCCGGCGTCGACCTGGTACGGGAGATGTTCCGCATCGCCGACGGCGAGGAGCTGGGCTACGGCGACCCGGTGCTGCGCGGCCACTCGATCGAGTTCCGGATCAACGCCGAGGACGCCGGGCGCGGCTTCCTGCCCGCCCCCGGCACGATCACGCGGATGAGCGCCCCCTCCGGCCCCGGGGTGCGCCTGGACGCCGGCTACGAGGCCGGCATGACCGTCCCGCAGTCCTTCGACTCCCTGGTCGCCAAGCTGATCGTGACCGGAGCCAGCAGGGCACAGGCCCTGGAGCGCTCGCGCCGGGCGCTGGCCGAGTTCGAGATCGACGGCATGCCGACCGTGCTGCCCTTCCACCGTGCCGTGGTGGCCGATCCCGCGTTCACCGGCGAGCCGTTCTCGGTGCACACCCGATGGATCGAGACCGAGTTCGACAACACGATCGCACCGCACGTAGGAGAGCACGGCGCGGCCGAGGAGCCGGGCGAGCGGCAGCGGATCACCGTCGAGGTGGCCGGCAAGCGGCTGGAGGTGGTGCTCCCCGCGGGGTTCGCCGCCGGGAACCCCGGCTCGGGCGGCGCGGCGTCGAAGGCGCCGCGCCGGGGCGGCGGCGGGGTGGCCAAGAAGGCCGCGAGCGGCGACTCGCTGGTCAGCCCGATGCAGGGCACGATCGTCAAGGTCGTCGCCGCCGACGGCGACACCGTCGCGGCCGGTGACACGATCGTCGTGCTGGAGGCGATGAAGATGGAGCAGCCGCTCGCCGCGCACAAGGCCGGCACCATCACCGGACTGGCGGCACAGGTCGGCCAGACCGTCACCTCGGGCGCCACGATCTGCGAGATCAAGGACGTCTGAGGTCCCGCCCGGCGCGGTGTCCGCCCACGTTCACCGGCTTCGGCATGCCGTCCCGGTCGCCCCGGAGATCCGGCGGGGATCCATGGACATCGCGCCGGGGCCAGGCTCCGGAGCCCCGGCCACCCTCGCTGGAGCTTTCGCGTGCGCCGGTCCACGCGGGCCGTGGCGCGACGATCACACACCGGATGCCCCGGTAGACGCCTGACGCGGTTCGGAAAAGGATACGGTCGGGATGTAGGAACTCTGACGTCCACTCATTCGTCTTCAGGACGAAGGAGGCTTTCTGCCGTGACCACGATTAGAACCGCGCCAGGCCGTTTCGGTGCCATGCTCATGGCACTGCTCGCCGGGCTGCTGGCCGTTTTCATGCTCGCCCCGGCGGCCCACGCCGCGGCGCCAGACCCCAGCGCGATCGCCTCGGAGCTGAAGGACGGGGATCACTTCTACGCCGATCCCGCGGCGGGCCTGCCCGCCAACGCCGTCGACGCCATGCGCGGCGCGGCCGAAAAGACTTCCTCCGTCTACGTGGCGATGCTCCCCGAGAACTCGATCACCAGCCAGTCCCAGGCGAGGACCCTGCTGAGCTCGCTCCTGAAGAGCGTCGGCCCCAAGTCGACGGTCCTGGTGATGAGCGGCAGGACCCCGTTCGGCGTCACGAACATCAAGGGCGTCGACATCGACGAGCTGCTCGGACGGGCCAAGACCAACAGCCCGACCGACAGCGTGATCAACTTCACCAAGCTGGCGGACGACGCGGCGACGGGCGCCGGTGTCCCCGCCAAGTCCTCCGACTCCTCCAGCTCCAGCTCCTCCAGCGGCTCCAGCACCGGCGTGCTGGTCGGCATCCTGGTGCTGGCCGCGGCCGGTGGCGCGGGCATCTTCTTCTACTCCCGCAAGAAGAAGAAGGATCGCGAGATCCGTGAGGCCGCCGAGCTGGCCGCGGTCAAGCAGACCGTGGACGAGGACGTCACCAAGTTCGGCGAGGAGATCACCGACCTCGACACCGACGTCAAGCTGCTCGGCGACGGCGCCGACCACCTCCAGGACTGGCAGCGCGCCCTGGACTCCTACGAGCGGGCCAAGGTGGAGCTCGCGGCGGTCAAGCGCCCCGACGAGCTCCGCGGCGTGACCACCGCGCTGGAGGAGGGCCGCTACGCCCTCGCCTGCGTGAAGGCGCGCGTCAACCACCAGCCGCTGCCCGAGCGGCGCTCCCCGTGCTTCTTCAACCCGCAGCACGGGCCCTCCGTCCGCGACGTGCGCTGGGCCCCGCCCGGCGGCGCGCTGCGCGACGTGCCCGCCTGCGCGGCCGACGCCGAGGCCGTCGAGCGCGGCTTCGAGCCCCAGACGCGCGAGGTCATGGTCGACGGCCAGCGCCGCCCGTACTACGACGCGGGGCCGGCCTACCAGCCGTACGCCTACGGCTACTACGGCGGCTTCGGCGACGTCATGACCGGCATGCTCGTCGGCACGATGATGGGCAGCATGCTGAGCGGCGGCTTCGGCGGCGGCTACGGCAGCTACGGAGCCGGCTACGAGCAGGGGGGCGCCGACAGCGGCACCGACTTCGGCGGTGGCGGCGACTTCGGCGGCGGCGGCTGGGGTGACTTCGGCGGCGGCGGCGACTTCGGCGGCGGAGACTTCGGCGGGGGCGACTGGTAGTCCCACCCGCGTAGAACGACGCCGGGCGCGCTTCCCCTTCTGGGGAGCGCGCCCTTCGTCCTTCTACGCGTCGTTACCGGAGCCCGCCGCCGGACTCTCCGCACCGGGCTCCGGGTGACGTCATCATTCCCCGCGCCGGGCTCTGGATGGCGTCGTCACCTCCCACGCCGGGCTCCAGGTGGCGCCATCCCGCCGTACGGAGGCTCTCAGGTGCTGTCGCGCACGGTGAGCCGCGGCTGGAGCAGGGTGTCCTCGGGGACGACGTGGCCCTCAAGCTTCTCCATGAGCAGCCGGACCGCCTGGCGGCCCACCTCCTCTGCCGGGATCAGCACCGAGGTCAGCGGCGGACTGGAGCGTTCCGCGATGTCGTCGGGGCAGATCGCCACCACGGCGACGTCGTCGGGCACCCGCCTGCCGTGCTGGCGCAGCGCTCCCAGCACGTGGTTGACCGCGGCCTCGTTGTGCACGACCAGCCCGGACAGGCCCGGCCTGGTGTCCAGCAGCTCGGCGATCACGGCGGACACCTGGTCGAAGTTCTCCTCGCACGACAGGGCCACCCCCTTCAGGCCGGTGTCGGCCACGGCCGCGGCGAAGCCCTCCCGGGTGCGGCGGGCGAAACCGGTGCCCCGGTCGTAGACGACCGAGGGGGCACCGAGCAGCGCGACCTCGGTGTGCCCGCGCTCGGCCAGGTGCTCCACGCAGAGCGCACCCGCCCTCGCGAAGTCGAGGTCGACGCAGGTCAGCCCGGCCGAGTCGGCGGGGAAACCGATCAGCACGCTGGGCTCGGCGAGCTCCCTGAGCAGCGGCACCCGGCTGTCGTGCAGCTCCACGTCCATCAGGACCAGCCCGTCGACCAGCGCGCTCGCCGCCGCCCTGCGCAGCCCGTCCGATCCCTCGTCGGCGGTCAGCAGCAGCACGTCGTGGTCGTACTGCCGCGCGGCGGTGACCACCGAGGTGGCGAACTGCATCAGCACCGGGACGTGCATCCCCACCCGCAGGGGCAGCACCAGCGCGATGACGTTGGCCCGCTTGCTGGCCAGCGCCCTCGCCCCGGCGTTGGGGTGGTATCCCAGGACCCGCACGCTGTCGAGCACCCTGCGCCGGGTGTCGGCCGAGATCGCGCGCTTCCCGCTGAGCACGTACGACACGGTGCTGACCGCCACCCCCGCGTGCCTGGCGACCTCGCTGATGGTCACCGCCCGCTCGCTCATGAGGTCTCGTCGAAGCTCAGGGCGGCCACGGTGATCCCCATGTTCTCGAACACCACATAAAGATCGTGGACTCCCCCCTGCTCCGCAAGTCCGGCGCGCACCTCGGTGAGGTCATGGCGGCCGGCGCGGGGGACGGGGAGGTCGCCGACCACGGGGCCGTAGAGGGGGTCGTCCAGGCGCAGGGTGATCACGCCGCCCTCGGCACTGGTGGCGCTGACCGAGCAGGAGGCGGCCCCCTTTCCCAGGTCGACCGAGCGGAACACGATCCACGCCCCCTCGGCGGTGGACCGCACGGCGTCGCCGGAGACCCTGGCCGCGTCCACGAACGCCACCGAGTCGTACTCGTCGTGGTCCACCGCGGCGATCGGGCCCGCGAAGGCGTCGCGCGGCGGGATGCGCTCGCCGTCGACGTGGAAGGAGGCACAGAGCCGGATGTCGCGCGCGGAGCCACCGATCATGATCTTGTGGGACGCGTCCTCGACGACGAACCGGCCCCTGGTGACATCCCAGAAGGCCAGCTCCCGAACGTCGAGGTCCCAGTCGACCCGGGTGCTCTCGCCGGGGGCGAGCCGCACCTTGACGAAGCCTCGCAGGCGGCGCAGCGCCTGCTTGACCCGGGAACTCCGCTGGCGGGTGTAGATCTGGACGACCTCCACTCCGGCCCGGCCACCGGTGTTGGTGACGGTGGCCGAGGCGGTGAGCCGGCCGCCCCGCACCGAGACGGCCAGGTCGGTGTAGTCGAAGGTGGTGTAGCTGAGGCCGTGGCCGAAGGGGTAGAGCGGGGTGCCCCGGAAGTACTGGTAGGTCGCGTCGGCGGCGATGATGTCGTAGTCGAGCAGGTCGGGAAGCTCGCACGCGGAGCCGTACCAGGTCTGGGTGAGCCGCCCCTCGGGGTCGGCGTCGCCGAACAGCACCTCGGCCAGCGCGTGCCCGTACTCCTGCCCGCCGTGCGAGGACCACAGCACCGCGGGCGGGTCGTCGCCGTCCCAGGTCACCGGGTAGCCGCTGCTGATCACCATGACGGTCCTCGGGTTGACCGCGCGTACCGCCTCGACCACCGCCTGCTGCGCGGCGGGCAGCGCCAGGTCCAGGCGGTCCTCGGTCTCCCTGCCGTTGACCAGCGGATGGTCCCCGACGACCACCACGGCCACGTCCGCGGTCGCGGCGAGCGCGGCGGCGGCCTCGGCGCCGCTGACCACCCGCTCCACGGTGAACCAGGCGGCGGCGTCGGCGTCGTCGACCAGGCGGAGAACCTCACCGTCCAGCGCGACGTAGCGGCCCGTGGAGATGTGCCGGAGCGCCAGCGTGCCGCGCGGGCGCTCCTCCGTGCGGAAGGTCTGGCGCACCTCCCAGCCGTTGGGCCCCGGCTGGTCGTTGACCAGCACGCCGTCGTCGCCGACCGACAGGTGGCGCCCGGTCGCCACGGCCCGCAGCGCGTAGCAGCCGCCGCCCCAGTCGAACAGGTCGAACAGGCCGGGTTCGGCACCGATGCCGAGCGGCCCGCCGTCGAGGTCGGCGACGATGTGGCCGCCGTCCACCGAGAGCGTGATCCGGTCCACCGCCTCGCAGAAGACGGTCTCGCACCGCTCGGCGAGCCCGGCGCGGGCGGTGACCGCGTAGGGGAGCGTCCCGGAGTACCAGTCCTCCATGAGGGTGTCACCGAGCTGGCCGATGACCGCGATCCTGCGTACCGAGGTCAGCGGCAGGATTCCGTCGTTGCGCAGCAGCACGATCGAGCGCCGGGCGGCCTCGCGGGCCAGTTCCTGGTGCTCGGGGCAGTTGACCACCGCCTCGGTGATGTCGTCGTACGGGGTGGTGGGGTCGAACTCGCCCAGCCGGAAGCGGATGGAGAGCGCGTGCCGGACCGCGAGGTCGACGTCGGCCTCGGCGAGCAGGCCGCGCTCCAGCGCGGCGTGGATGTGACCGAGGGTGGCCCCGGTGCGGTCGTCGTCCTGGGTGAAGCTGTCGAGCCCCGCCTTGATCGCGTGCGCGTAGGCCTCGGGGAGATCGTCGTAGTAGGCCTGCAGGCCGGTGAGGTTGGCGGGCGCGTAGGCGTCGCTGACCACGAGGAGATCGTCGGGCGCCCAGGCCCGCAGCACCTCGCCGATCAGCGGGCTGAGGTGGGCCGGGCGGCCGTTGACCAGGTTGTAGGAGGGCATCACGGCGACCGCGGCGCCGCTGGTCAGCGCGGACCGGTAGGCCGGGAGCTCGTACTCGCGCAGCACCCGGGGCGGCAGGTCGCTGGAGGTGACGCAGCGGTCGGTCTCGTTGTTGTACCCGAGGAAGTGCTTGAGGGTGGGGGCGGTCTTCAGCACCGTGGGATCGCTCCCACGAAGGCCGGAGGCGTACGCCGTCGCCATCACACCGGTCAGCCACGGGTCCTCGGAGTAGCCCTCCTCGTTGCGGCCCCAGCGGGGGTCGCGCAGCGGGTTGACCACCGGCGCCCAGACGTTGAGCCCGGCCCCCGCCGGATCCTTGTGGTGGAAGGCCAGCACCTCGTCGCTGGTGGCCTCGCCGACCCGCCGTACCAGGTCGGGGTCCCAGGTGCTGGCCAGCCCGATCGCCTGGGGGAACACCGTCGCGGGACCGAGCCAGGCCAGGCCGTGCAGCGCCTCGGTGCCGGTACGGAAGGGGCCGAGCCCGAGCCGCTCCACCGGCTGCTGGTACTGGTGCAGCAGCCCGACCTTCTCCTCCAGCGTGAGCCTGCCCCGCAGGTCCGCGATCCGCCGCGCGAGGGGAAGTTCCGGGTCACGGAACGGTTCGTTCATCGGGGACCATCCCTTTGAGAGCGTCGAAGCGCTTCGATTTTCTGTCCTGGAAAAACGCCTCTGTCGAAGCGCTTCGATAATCGGTCCGGGAAAACTCCGTTCGTCACCCGTGCGTTACGCGCGTGTTTCGAGCGGAGCTTCCCTGAAGGGTGCACTCCCGTGCGGCCCAGGTCAAGAGATCCGCGGCAAACGACCCGAATCCACCGAGTCGAGCACTCGCGCGGCACCACCCAGCGCCCCCGCGCCGTAACCGAGCGTGGAGGCGACGACCCGGCAGCCCCCGGCGTCCGGCGCGATCACGCGCCCCCGCGTCTCGGTCTCCACCGCGGGCAGCAGCCACGGCGCGAGCGGCACGTAGTAACCGCCCAGGATGACCACCTCGGGGTTGAGCAGGTTGGCCAGCACCGCCACGCCCTTGCCGAGGTTGCGGCCCACGGTGTCGAGGACCCCGAGCGTGCGCGGGTCGCCCCCGCGGGCCAGCCGCACCACCTCGTCGAGTTCGAGCTCGACCTCGGCGGGCGAGATCGTGGCGTGCTCCAGCACGGCGCCGATCCCGGCGACGGCCTCCAGGCAGCCCAGACGCCCGCACCGGCACTCGGCGCCGAGCGGGTCGAGCTGGATGTGGCCGATCTCGCCGCCGTACCCCTGGCCTCCCCTGCGTAGCCGGCCGTCGAGGATGATCCCGGCCCCGACCCCGATCTCGCCGGTGAGGTAGACCAGGTTGGCCGTCCCGGCATGCGGGCCGAAGCGGTGCTCGGCCAGGGCCGCCAGGTTGGCGTCGTTGTCGACCTGGACCGGGAAGCCCGGGTCGCGCAGGGCCTTGGTGAGGTCGCCGCAGAGGTCGGCGTCACGCCAGCCGAGGTTGGGCGCGATGCGCACGGTGCCGTCGGTGCCGATCAGTCCGGGCACGCCCACGGTCAGCCCCAGGACCTGGCGCTCCTGCTTGGTCATCCGGTTCACCACCCGGCGGACGATCCCGGCGACGGTGGCCATCGCCTGCCCCGCCGTGCCGGCGGCGCCGGGGAAGGACCTCCGCCAGGACAGCAGTTTCTCCCCCGACAGGTCCACCGCGACCGCGGTGACGTAGTCGACGTTGACCTCGATGCCGATCGCCGCGTACGGCGAGCCGTCGAGCACCAGCATCGTGGCGGGGCGGCCGACCCGGTTCTCCGTCAGACCGGTCTCCCTGACCAGGCGGCGGTCGATCAGATCGGCGACCAGGCTCGACACGGTCGCCTTGTTCAACCCGGTGGACGCCGCGATGTCGGCCCGCGAGCACGGCGCGTGCTCGCGCACGAACCTCAGCACGACGGCGAGGTTGGTGGCCCGTACGTCGGCGAAGTCGGCCGGACGCGGGTCAGTCGTAGATGTGATCAAGGTGAGTCCCGCTCCCGCTCGGCCAGGCTGGCCCCATCATGCCCCATCGTTCACCAATCTGTGACCGCCCCCCGGCGGCCCGCGATCGGCGGTCCCTTGTGGCGACGGTCACCCTCGACTAATTTGTTTGGTCGAAAGACGAACTAATTCTACCCCGGAGCCATGCTCCACGACACCCCCCGATCCGTCTCGAACCAACGAAGGGAGCGCCCCGTGAAAGATCTTCCCCAGGGCGCGATGACCAGCCGTCGAGGCTTCCTCGGCCTGGTGGGGCTCAGCGCGGCCGCGGTCGCCGGCGGCGGCCTGCTGGCCGCGTGTTCCGCGCCCAGCGGCCCCCGGCCGGGCAGCGGAGGCGCCACGGCCGCCGCGGCGGACAAGCTGACGTCCCTCACCCCCACCTACACCGCCTTCCCCGGCGTCAAGCCCGACCTTCCCGGCACGGTCTCCACGTTGCCCGGAGTCCCCGACGTCAGCGGCGGCTTCACCTCCTACCCGGCCGCCCCCACCGCGGCGCTCACCCAGAAGGCCGGCAGGGGCGGCACCTACAAGGCCATGACCCCGCTCTGGGGCCCGCCGCCGCCCGGTCTGGCGAGCAACTCCTACTTCCAGGCGGTCAACGCCGACATCGGCGCCACCGTGGAGTTCCAGATCACCGACGGTAACGTCTACGGCGACAAGGCGATCGCCAGGCTCGCCGCGGGAGACATCCCGGAGATCATGGTCATCCCGAGCTGGGAGATCGACAAGATGGCGGACTTCAACACCGCCGTCGACAAGGCGTTCGAGGACCTCACCCCCTACCTGCAGGGCGACAAGGTCGCGCCCTACCCGCTGCTGGCCAACCTGCCGACCGCCGCCTGGCAGTGGTCGGTCTGGAACGACAAGCTCATGGCGGTGCCGTTCCCGACCGAGCCGTACCCCTACGCGCTGCTCTACCGCAAGGACCTGTTCGACAAGAACGGCTGGAACGCCAACCCCAAGACCGCCGACGAGCTGTTCCAGCTCGGCAAGGAGATCACCGACCCCAAGGCCAGGCGCTGGGCGTTCGGCAGCATCCACGAGGTGATGTGGCCGACCTTCCGGATCCCGCAGGACTGGCGGTACGAGGGCGGCAAGCTCGTCCACAAGTACGAGACCCCCGAGTTCGAGCTGATGCTGGAGTTCATGCGGAAGGTCTTCAAGGAGGAGCTGGTCCACCCGAACGTGGTCAGCAGCAAGGGCGCCAACGAGAAGGAGCTGATCGGCGCCGGGCAGATCCTCGTCTACCGCGACGGCCTGGGCGGCTGGAAGGAGCTGCTCCAGCAGCACCGGGGCAAGAACCCCGACTTCAGCCTGGGTGCCTTCCCGCTCTTCGCCCACGACGGCGGCACGCCGATCATGTACCACAACACCGCGGCGGGCATCTTCACCTTCGTCAAGAAGGGGCTGCCCAAGGAGCAGGTGGAGGAGATCCTCGCCATCCTCAACTGGTGCGCGGCGCCGTACGGGACCAAGGAGTACGAGCTCTCCAACTTCGGCGTGGAGGGCAAGCACTTCACCCGGGGCGCGAACGGCATCCCGGAGGCGAACGACCTCGGCCGCAAGGAGGTCGCCTACACCTACGGCTTCCTCGGCGGGCGCCCGCTCTATGTGGACTGGCCCTACCCCGACGCGGTCAAGCTCAACGTGGAGTGGCAGAACGCGTCCTTCCCCTACATCGAGAAGGGCCCCTTCGACGGGATCAGGATCCAGCGGCCGTCGAAGTACTCCGGGCTGCAGGTGCCCACCGAGGACAAGTTCACCGACATCATGCGCGGCCGTCGCCCGGTGAGCGACGCCAAGCAGATCGCCAACGAGTGGCGGCGGGACGGCGGGGACGAGGCCCGCGACTTCTACCTGAAGGTCCTGCGGGACAACGGCCGTGCTTAGCGACCACGCGAAGACCGGGCCGGCGGGTGACCTGACCTCACCCGCCGGCACCGGCATCTCCAAGGATGTCCGTAAAAGGGGCTCGAGGACAAGGCGGGCGCGCCCGCAACCCTTCGGATCACGACTGAAACGTGACTGGCAGCTGCTGCTGATGGCGCTGCCGGCGATCGGGCTGCTCATCGTGTTCCACTATGTCCCGCTGCTCGGCAACGTGATCGCGTTCCAGGACTACTCGCCGTACGTGGGCATCGCGGACAGCCCGTGGGTGGGGTTCGCCAACTTCCAGTGGCTGATGTTCGACGAGAGCTTCTGGGACGCGACGCTCAACACCCTGACGATCACCGCGTTCCAGCTGGTCTTCTACTTCCCGGTGCCGATCCTGCTGGCCGTGCTGCTGGACAGCGTGGTGCGGCCCCGGCTGCGCCTGTTCATCCAGGGCATCGTCTACATGCCGCACTTCTTCTCGTGGGTGCTGGTGGTCACGCTGTTCCAGCAGATGTTCGGCGGCGCCGGCCTGCTCTCGCAGACGCTCAGGGACCACGGCTACAGCGGCATCGATCTCATGACGAATCCGGACACGTTCATCGTGCTGGTCACCGCGGAGACGGTCTGGAAGGACGCCGGCTGGGGAACGATCATCTTCCTGGCCGCGCTGGCGGCCATCAACCAGAACCTCTACGAGGCCGCCGCCGTCGACGGCGCGAGCCGCTGGCGGCGGCTCTGGCACATCACCCTGCCCGGCCTGCGCCCGGTCATCGTGCTGCTGCTGATCCTGCGCCTCGGCGAGGCGCTGAACGTCGGCTTCGAGCAGTTCTTCCTGCAGCGCGACGCGGTCGGCAGGGACGCCGCCGAGGTGCTGGACACCTTCGTGTACTGGCGCACGCTGCTCACCGGCGAGTGGAGCTACGGCGCCGCGGCCGGTCTGGTGAAGGGCCTGGTGGGACTGGTGCTGATCCTGGTGGCCAACAAGGTCGCCCACCGATTCGGCGAGCAGGGAATCTACAAACGATCATGACGACTCTTCCCCCCTGGGCCGAGCGGCCCAGCCGCGTCGGTGCTCTCCTCAAGGGGCTCCTGCTGACGCTCATCACGGTGGGCGTGCTGTTCCCGATCTACATGGTCGTGCTGACCAGCCTGTCCACCCAGGAGGCGGTGACCGAGGCCGGCGGCCTGGTCACCGTGCCGAGCGGGCTCTCCTTCGCCGCGTACCAGGAGCTGTTCGCAGGCGGCGTGGTGACCCGGTCGGTCCTGGTCAGCCTCGGCGTGACCCTGGCCGGCACCGCGATCAGCCTGACCGTCACCGTGCTGGCCGCCTACGGGCTGTCCCGGCCCGGCTCGCTGCTGCACCGGCCGATGCTCTTCCTGATCCTGCTGACCTTCCTGTTCGGCCCCGGGCTGATCCCCAACTACCTGCTGGTCAGCTCGCTGGGGCTGATCGACACGTACTGGTCGCTGATCCTGCCCGGCGCGGTCACCGCGTTCAACCTGGTGGTGATGCGGGCGTTCTTCATGAACATCCCGGACGAGGTGACCGACAGTGCCCGCATCGACGGCGCGAACGAGTTCCGCATCCTGCGCACCATCGTGCTGCCCATGTCCAAGGGCGTCACGGCGGTCATCGGCCTGTTCTACGCGGTCGGCTACTGGAACTCGTTCTTCAACGCCGTCCTCTACCTCAACGACAACGCCAAGTGGCCACTGCAGGTGGTGCTCCGGCAGTACGTCCTCCAGGGCCAGTCCCTGATCGTCGGCCAGAGCGGCGTCGGTACCCTCCCCGGCCAGAGCCTGCCGCCGAGCCTGGCCATCCAGATGGCCATCGTCGTCATCGCCCTGCTGCCGGTGCTCTTCGTCTACCCGTTCGTCCAGCGCCACTTCACCAAGGGAGTGATCATCGGCGCCATCAAGGGTTAGGCCGCGACCGGCACGGACCTGCCGGCCCGTGCCGGTCGGTCATCGCCTACCCGTGCGCCGGCACCGCGTGGATGACGGCCAGGATCGACTCACCGTCGAATCCGATGCGCACGCTGTCCGGATCCTGGCGGATGAAAGCGGGAGGGATGGTTTCCGACACCGACTCCGCCGGCGCGGGCATCGGCCGGAAACCGGCCCCGCGCAGTCGCGCGAGCCATGTCCCGGCCGGCTCGTGACGTTCGTAGCGCTCCTCGTCGTCCGCCGTGCCGACGATGTCGACCACCTCGCGCCGGAAGAACAGTTTCATCGCGTTACGATCGGCGGCCGAGACGTCCAGCGCGTCTATCAGCCGGAAAACGGGGTGGAAGTGCCGCCATGAGTTGCGGAACCGCTCGGGCAGTGCCACCCGATGATGGTCGGAGTCCGGCTCGCACAGCACCAGGACGTCCGGCTCCGCGTCGCGCAGTTTCGCCAGGAACGCGCTTCTCTCGTCGGTGCCGGACGCGTTGTCCCGCAGGTGGTGCAGCGCGAACGCGGCGTTCACCACCAGCGGGCGGGGGGCTCGGCGCACCAGGTCCCAGTCCTCCTCGGTCATGTGCTCGGCGAAGCGGGGCACATGATGGAAGTCCAGCGGGACACGAGTGTCGCGGATGGACCGTTCGGCCTGGTGAAGGCTGTCCACCGCGGGGTCCACCCCGATCACCGTCAGCCGCCCGGGTGCCTGGCCGCGGCTCGCGAGCTCGGTGAGCACCGCCGCCTCCTGACCTCCCGAGCCGATGCCCACCGACATCAGGGTGGCCGTGTCCCGCCCGGCGAGGTGATCGGCGAGCAGCGCGCCGCCGATACGACCGGCCAGAGTCACCGCCGGCATGTGCCGGGCCATCAGGTCGAACAACTCGATCTGTGGCCGCTCGAAACGGCGTAGGTACAGATTGTCCCGCTCATCCTGGCAATTTCCGATCCGGCGGGCCAAGGCGTCGTGGTAGAGCAGGTATAGGAAATCATCGCCCACTTTCTCGGGGGCGATCAGGCCGCGTAACTTGTCCAGCCAACGCCGGGCGGTGTCGGTGCGACCGGCATCCGTTTCTTCCACGGCACGGCACAGCATGTCGAACGCATGAACACTCACGTTAATCCTCTTAATTTCTTGTTCGTGACGACTGCTCAGTGACATGGGCCGCTCGTGTCTTCCGCACTGCGCTCCGGAAGGGGGCCAGGCTGTGCTGCCAGGCACGTTCGAGGAGCGGGGCAGGCCGGTGAGACCGGTCGGCTGAGGACTCGGGCGCCCATCCCGGTTTATGGTCGGAGTGAATCTCGGTTTCGAATTCGAATGGGAACCGCCGTGCACCGATCCGTACTGGCTACCTCTCGTTTCCCCCGGTGACTCTTTTCCACGAAAGAGTGACGCCGGGCTCCATGCGAAAAGCCCTGAGCCGGGAAAACACCTTCCCCGCTACTTTTTCCGCGCCAAGCACATAGTTGGACAGCACTCTTGGAATTGACTTGTAAGTGCTTGGCATCCGCTGGAATACCGCAGGCGATGCTCAGGCCCTCAGCGGGACCGTCGACCAGGCGCCCGGACCGGGCACCTCGCCCGCGACCTGTTCGTCGCCCTAGCCGGATCCAACCCATCTACAAGCGGCTTGGACCACGCTCGCCCCCATGGGAGACGGGATCGAGAGCGGTGAGGAGGGGGCCGGGTGGGCGCGGATCGGCCCGTGGACGGTGCCCTGGCATCTGGCCTGGTGGTTCACCGCCGTCCTGGTGGCGCTGGCCGCGGTGCATTTCGTGCTGGACCGGGAGCGCCTCGGCACACCCCTGACGATCTTCAACCTGCTCGCGCTCGCGTTCTACTTCTGGGCCTACGGCCAGTGGCGCCGCCGCTTCGAGCCCGAACTGGCGTCCTCCGACGCGCAGCACTGGCTGGTTCTGCTCTTCGCACTGATCCTGGCGCTGGCCCTGTGGCCGATCGGGAGCTGTGGCCCGCCCATCGGGACGCTGATCCCCTGGTTCGGCGACGACCCCGCGGAATGCGAAGGCCTGAGCACGAGAACGACCCAGCTCACCTTGCTGGGCCTGCTGGCCATCCCGCTGGCGGTCTCCACCGCCGTCAACCGCGCCCGCGGCTGACCTCGTCCACGGTTTCCAGTACGGCGCGGACTGAGCGCAAGGGAACACCCCCACAGCGCAGGAGCCTTCGTCCAGCGGCACGTCACCAAGGGAGTGACCATCGGCGCCGGCAAGGGGCGGCGACGCGGTGACCCGGTGGGCTCACCGGCCGTCCGCCGGACCTCCGAGCGACCGCGACAGCGCGTCCAAGCGGGCGGCCTCGGCCTCGTTGTCCAGCTGCCGGTACTCCCGGCGGGCCTCCGCCAGGGTGCGGCGGGCGGCCGCGAGGTCCCCGCTGCGCGCGTAGACCTCGCCGAGCGCCCCGAGGGTGCGCGCCCTGCCGTAGGCGTTCTGCAGCCGCTCCCACAGGTCCGCGGCGGCGAGCAGGCGGGCGACGCTCTGCCCGTGCCGTCCCTCCTCGCTCTCCAGCAGGCCGAGCCCGTGCAGCGCGACCGCCTGGCCGTGCTCGTAGTGGCAGGCGGAGCTGGCGGCCAGCCCCCGCTCCAGCGTCCGGCGGGCGTCGGGGTGGCCGCGGTCGGCGTAGAGCTGCCCGAGATGGGCGAGCATCTGCGCCTCCATCAGGGGGTCGGCGGAGGAGCGGGCCCTCTCCACGGCCCGGCGGAGCTGTTCGGCGCCCTCGTCGAACCGGCCGAGCCGCTTGCAGATCATGCCGAGCAGGGCGCGCACCACGCACTCGTCGCGCGGGCTGGCCAACTCCTCGACGATCACCATGGCCTGCCGGGCATGGCCGAGCGCCTCGTCGTAGCGCCCCCGCTCGCTGTCGATGCTGCTGAACTGCTGCAGCACGTGGAGCTCGCCGAGCGGGTAGCCGCAGCTCCGGGCGATCTCGACGCTCTCCTGGAGCCGGGACAGGGCCCGCTCGTAGTCCCCCCGCAACCGGTACGTGTCGCCGCAGAGGTACAGCGCGTCCGCCGCGCCGCGCGGCTCACCGAGTTCGCGGAAGATCCGGAGGGACGCGTCAGCCCACTCGATCTTGTCGTCGAGCACCGCTCCGGACTTACCGGAGTGCAGATCGGCCAGGTTGCGCAAGATGACCGCCTCGCCCCGGCGGTCGCCGGCCGCCCGGCAGGCGGCCAGCGCCAGCCGATGCGTGCGGATCCCCTCGGAGGCGTCGCGCAGCTCGTAGAAGGTCTGGGCGGCGGCGGCCAGTCCCCACGCGTACCCCGTCTCCCCCATCGCGGCCGACTGCCGCACCAGGGCGGCGAGCGCCTGCCGTTCCACCTCGAACCAGGCGAACGGGTCGCCCACCACGCTCTCGGCCGCGGCAGGACGCCAGCGGGGCGCGGCGGAGCGCAACGCCGCCACGGTACGCGCGGGAAGCAGCTCGTCGGCCCTCTCGGCGAGCAGCAGCCACCCGCCGAACACCCGGGACAGGGCCGCCCCCCGGGTGTCCGCGTCGTCCTCCCGCTCCGCGCGGTGCCGGGCGAAGATCCGGATCAGGTCGTGCAGCCGGAACCGCGGCCGCCCCCCGAGGTCGGGGCCGACCTCGTCGACGAGGCGCGCGTCCACCAGGGAGAGCAACCAGTCATCCGCGACCCGCTCCGGCGCACCGGTCAGCGCGGCGGCGGTCCAGGCCGGGAAATCAGGGACGTCGAGCAGCCCGAGCAGCCGGAACAACCGGCGCTGCGACCGGTCCAGGCCCGCGTAGGAGGTGCCGATGGCGGCCCGCACATCGAGGTCGCCGGCCCGCAGCCGGTCGAGCCGCGACGTCTCGTCACGGAGTTCCTCCGCGATGGCGGACAGCCGCCATCCCGGTCGCGTCGCCGCGCGCGCCCCGGCGATCCGCACGGCCAGCGGCAGCTGACCGCACAGCCCGACGATCTCCAGCGCGGCGCCGGGCTCCTCCCGGACCCGTCCGGCCGTCACGATCCTGGCGAACAGATCGAGGGCCGCACCGGGCTCCAGTACGTCGAGATCCGCGAAGTGGGCGGACTCCAGGCCGAGCAGCCGCTTGCGGCTGGTCACCAGCACCGCGCAGCCGCCCGCCCCCGGCTGGACCGCTCTGACCTGGGCCTCGGCCTCGGCGTTGTCGGCGAGCACCAGGACCCGCCGGTCCGCGAGCAGGCTGCGGTAGAGCTGGATCCGCTCGGTGAGCGGTTCGGGGACGGCGGGGCCGGGCACCCCGAGGGCACGCAGGAACTGCCCCAGCACCGCGCCGGGCGTGGTCTGGCCGGTGAAGTCGGCGTACAGCTGGCCGTCGGGGTAGTTCCTCCTGAGCCGGTGCGCCAGCTGGACGGCCAGCGTGGTCTTCCCCACCCCCGCGCGGCCGGAGATCGCGATCGTGCGGAGCGCCCGGCTGTCGTCCGCGGCCAGCACCGCCGTCCAGTGCTCGATCTCCTTCTCCCGGCCGGTGAAGTCGGGCAGGCAGGGCGGGGTCTGCGCCGGGATCCGCCCCTGCCACACCGGGCGGCGCTCGTCGAGCAGGACCTGCTGGTGCACCCCGCACAGCTCGGGTCCGGGGTCGACGCCGAGGTCCTCCCGCAGCAGCCGCCGGTGGTCGGCGAAGAACTTGAGCGCCTCCGGGCGCCGTCCCGCCAGGTGCAGGGCCCGGACGAGCAGGACGGCGAGGTCCTCCCGGTACGGGTGCTCCGCCACCAGGCTCACGAGCTCCTGCACGAGCTCCTCAGGCCGTCCCCGTTCGAGATCGCCCTCCATCCGCCAGACGAGCGCCGCCAGCCTACGCTCGTCGAGCCCGCCGGCGTAGGCGGCCACCAGGGGCGTCACCGGCACGTCCGCCAGCACCGGTCCGCGCCAGAGCGAGAGCGCCCGGCGCACCAGCGGGAAGGCCCCACCCGGGTCACCCCGCGCGCGCAGCCGGATCCCCTCGTCGCAGAGATCCTCGAAACAGGTCGCGTCGACGGCGTCGCGCTCGACGTTCAGCCGGTAACCGCCGTGGCGGGACTGGATGACCTCGGCCCCGCGGTCGTCCAGCAGCCGCCGCAGCGACATGACGTAGCCGCGCACCAGCGTCCGGCACGAAGCGGGGGGCGCGTCCCCCCACAGCTCGTGGACCAGGTGGTCCACCGACACGTTCTGCCCGGCCCGTACGAGCAGCGCGGCCAGCACGCCGCGGACCTTGCTCCCGCCGGGTGACACCCAGCGGTCACCGTCCCACACCTCCAGAGGCCCTAGGCAGCGGAACCTCGTCGATGTCAACCGATCTCCACTCAGCCGCGGCCTGAACAGAATCTCTACGCCATTTCTACGGCATTTCTACGGCGGAGGCCAATGATTCCGGTGACCGCCAAAGATCGGATCTGCGTTTCCGGAACGCACAGAAAGGAAGAGCTATGGTGCGATCGATAAGCGCCCTGGCCGACCGGCTGCTGAGCCGGCTGGTCCCCGCCGGGCACGCGGACGCCGCGTCCTGCTACTACCAGCAATGTGGCGCCCGGCACTCCAGGTACTGCTGCTACTACCCCGACGACGGCGTGACCGTCTGCGGCAGCTGCGTCTACCGGCCCTAGCCCGGATTTCGCTCCCGTCGGCCGGTACTCCCGCCGGCCGGCGGGCCACCAGTGGAGAGGAACGAACACGATGCCCTATCTGATCGCCGCCGTCGTCGTGCTGGGCGTGCTCTGCGGGCTGAACCTCATGCTGCTGCTCGCGGTGGTCCGGAGACTGAAGGAACACGCCCGCACGCTGGCCGGGCTGTCCGGGGCGGGCGACGCGCGCCTGCCCGAGGCCGGATCGGCGGTCGGGCACTTCGACGCGCTGAGCACCGACGGCGAGGCGGTGTCCCGCCACGCGCTCGAACCGGGCACCCTCGTCGGTTTCTTCTCACCCGGCTGCGGGCCGTGCACGGAGAACCTGCCGAAGTTCACGGCGTACGCCGCGGCGCTGCCCGGTGGCCGGGACCGGGTACTCGCGGTGATCGCCGGCGCCGACGACTCCGAGGACATGCAGGTCGCGCTGGCCCGGGTCTCCCGGGTGGTCGTGGAGGCGCACGGGGGGCCGGTGGCCGCCGCCTTCGGGGTGAGCGCCTTTCCCACGTTCTGCGTCCTGGACGGCGAGAGCGTCATCACCGCGGCGGGATTCGACCTCTCGGCGCTGCCGAACCCGGTCACGGCATGACGGCACGGGGAGAGGACCGGCGGTCGCGGCTGGGGGAGCTCGGCGCGGCGCTGCGCCTGGGGTGGCAGGCAGCGCCCCGGCTGCTGCTGGGGTACACGGCGCTCACCGTGGTCACCGCGGCCGCGCCGGTCGCGACCGCCTGGTTGACCAAGGTCGTGCTGGACGGGCTGACCGGCGAGAACGACCGCGTCATGACCGCGGCGATCATCCTGGTCTCCGTCGGGGCGCTGACGCTCGCGATACCGCACGCGCGCCGTTACCTCCGGGCGGAGCTGGGCCGCTCGATCGCGCTCCGCACCCAGGACCGGCTGTACACGACGGTGAACGGCTTCACCGGGCTGTCGCGGTTCGAGGATCCCGCCTTCCTGGACCGGTTGCGCCTGGCGGAGCAGGCCGCCCGGCACACGCCGGGCCAGATCGTCGAGGGCACGCTCGGCATCGCCCAGAGCGTGATCACGGTGCTTGGCTTCGTCGCCTCGCTCGCGGTGATCAGCCCGATCATCACCGTGGCCGTGCTGGGCGCCGCCGTGCCCACGCTGATCGCGGAGATCTCCCTCAGCCGCCGCCGTGCCCGGCTGATGTGGAACATCAGCCCCGTCGAACGCAGGGAGATCTTCTACGGCCGGCTGCTCGGCGACGTGCAGGCGGCCAAGGAGATCCGGCTCTTCGGGCTCGGCGACTTCCTCCGCGGGCGGATGCGGGCCGAGCGAGTGCGCGCGAACGGGCAGCACCGGCGACTGGACCGCCGCGAGCTGATCACGCAGGCGGCGCTGAGCCTGGTGAGCGCGGGCACGGCGGGGGCCGGGCTGGTCATGGCGATCGGTGCGGCGCTGAACGGCTCGGGCACCGCGGGGGACATCTCCATGTTCGTGGTGGCGGTGGCCTCCGTGCAGGCGTCGCTGACCTCCCTGGCCGAGCAGGCGGCCTACACCCACCAGGAGCTGCTGATGTTCGGCCACTACCTGGCCGTCGAGCGGCTGGAGCCCGACCTACCGCCGCCGGCCCGGCCCCGGCGGCTCCCCCCGGCCGGCGACATCGAGCTGCGCGATGTCTGGTTCCGTTACAGCGAGGACCATCCGTGGATCCTGCGCGGGGTGGACCTGACCATTCCCCACGGGTCGACCATGGCCCTGGTCGGCCTGAACGGGGCGGGGAAGAGCACGCTGGTGAAACTCCTGTGCCGTTTCTACGAGCCGACATCCGGCTCGATTCACTGGGGCGGGATCGATCTGCGGGACGTGCCCGCCGTCGATCTCAGGAAACGGCTGGGAGTGGTCTTCCAGGACTACATGTCCTACGACTTCACCGCCGCGGAGAACATCGGGCTCGGCGACCTGACCGCGATCGAGGACCGGGAGCGGATCGTGGCCGCCGCGGAGCGGGCGGGTGTCGACGACATCGTGCGGCGGCTGCCGCACGGGTACGACACCATGCTGAGCCGCACCTTCTTCATGGAGGCGGACAGGGACGACCCGGTCACCGGGGTGGTCCTGTCCGGCGGGCAGTGGCAGCGCCTGGCACTGGCCCGGGCGCTGCTCCGGGACGACTGCGACATGATGATCCTCGACGAGCCGAGTGCCGGGCTGGACGCCCAGGCCGAACACGAGATCCACCGCCGGCTGCGGTTGCTGCGGGCGGGCCGGACGAGCCTGCTCATCTCCCACCGGCTCGGCGCGGTTCGCGACGCGGACCTGATCGTGGTGCTGGAGGACGGGCGGATCGCCGAGCGGGGCGACCACCACGAGCTGTACCGGGCGGACGGCCCGTACGCGCGGCTGTTCCGTCTCCAGGCGGACGGCTACCGGGACGAGGTCGCCGTCATCGGGGCGGAGCCGTGACCGGGCCGCTCCTGGGCGTCCTCGCCGCGGCGGTCCTGGCGGGCCTGCTCTGGACCCGGCGGCGCTTCCTCGTGGTGACGGTGCACGGGGTGAGCATGGAACCCACCTACCGGGAGGGCGAGCGGCTCCTGATCCGCCGGGCGTCCCTGGCCGCGGTCCGCCCGGGGCAGGTCGTGGTGATGGCGGATCCGGTGCCCCCCGGGCAGTGGATCATCAAGCGCGCGGCCGCCGTGCCCGGCGACCCGGTGCCCGGGGAGGTGGCGGCTGCCGCGCGGGCCGCCCCCGGCGCACGGGTCCCGGCGGGCTGCCTGGTGCTGCTGGGTGACAACCCGGCCGCCAGCGTCGACTCCCGGAGGTTCGGTTACTTCTCCGGGGGGCGGCTGCTCGGTGTGGTGTCCCGCCGCCTGGGCGCCCAGGAGCGGGTCACGGACCAGGTCGTCACCGGCCGCGGACAGCGGCCGGGATCGGATCCGGCAGCAGGTGGAGGCCATGGTGGCGGCCGCCCTAGCCGCGGGGACCGGCCGGGATCGCCGCCGCGACCGGATCCCGGCCCGTAGCCAGGCCCGGCGGCGGCCCGGTCAGCGATCAGGCCAGCACCCGGTGGCCGCCAGCGCCTCCCGCGGGGACGAGACGTACCTGACGCCGGCCACCGGATGCCCCGCACGGTCGTCGACCAGCCGCCAGCCGCCGAGCTGGACCACGGGGACACGGCCGCGGCGCATCGCGAGCGCCAGTTCCGACAGGGTGCCCCACGATCCGCCGATGACGATCACCGCGTCACCCGAGTTGACGATGATGCTGTTCCGCGCCTCCCCGACGCCGGTCGGGATCACGATGGACAGGTCCGGGTTGGCGTACTCCCGGTCCGCTCGGGACAGGATGCCGACCACCGTCCCGCCCGCCGAGCGGGCGCCGGACGCCACGGCGGCCATGACCCCCGTGTAACCGCCGCAGATCACCACCGCGCCGCGCTCCGCCAGCAGCCGGCCGACCTCGCGGGCGTTGGACTCGTCCTCGCCGGTGCAGTCACGCGGACCGCAGACCGCTACCTGAATCGTCACGATGAGACCTTTCCAAATGGCGGTGGTCAACGCGCCACGGCGAACCCGACCACCACGCACACCAGACCGATGGCCGTCATGACCGGCAAGGTCGTGTACGAGTTTCGCCGGCCGCGGCGCCCCCCGATGTCGTTCGCCGCCTTCCAGCCAGCCTCGTCGTAGTGCCAGTGCGCTCAACTCTGGCCGGCATCTGGTTCATGTCCCACAGATACACCTGCGGCCGCATCATCACCGCCAAGATGAGCCAGAACACCAGCAGTATCCCGGCCGGTATACGGTCAACTCCAGGTGGCGCGCTTGAGCACGTTCGACAGCCCCGGTGTGTTCCAGACGTCCACCACCAGAATCTTCGACGAGGGCAGGAACCACTCCCGCTGAGTGAAGCTCGCCGTCCGCCGGCCACCGTTGTTCGTCACGCACTGGTTGGGCCAGGCGGTGTACTTCGCCTTGTGGCCGCGTCCGACCTGGTGCAGACCTGTCGAAGTGGCCCTCTCACCAGGGAACCAACTGGTCTTGGCGTTGAACGGACAGGGCACCACGCCACTGAAGGGATGGAACTGCTCCTTGCCGGTGTAAGTGATGAAACCGCCCCCGACCGGGACCTTGGTGATCGCCTTTGCGCCGAACACCCAGAACCCTTGGCAGTTCGGGGCGAAGGGTTCTGGCCTCTTGCACTTTCCGGTCACCACTACGACGCTGTTCCCGTTACCGTGCACCTTCCAGCCGGCGGGGATCTTCAGGTTCATGCCCTGGAAGGAGAAGGCGTTGGTCCCCGAAGCCGACGGGCCGGAGGAAACCCCTGCCGCTGTGGCCGAGGCTGTGGCGGGAGCGGCGAGTACGGCGGCTACAGTCAGGGCGGCGAGGACGGAAGATCGTTTTCTCATGTCGGGAAACTACTGGCCCCCACTTGTAAATCACTATGGCTTCATTTGCGGCGCGGCGTCACCGACGGAATGGCCCGGCGCGCCGAGCGGTCCTCGCACGACTGCGCATGCGGCTTCGGTGACATGTTCCTGCGGGCCATGCCACACTCGGCCCCGTCCCCACGCTGATTCATAGAGCCGTCGACCACGGCGCCGCGCTCCGGCCGTCTGAGCATCAGGCGATCGTCGCATCGCGTGCTTCTGAACGGAGCCGCCCGTCGTGGTGGGTCCACGACAGGCGGCATCCGTCTCAGGCCTCCTTGGACAGGGCCGCGAACTCGTCGTCGGTCAGTTCGACGCCTGCGGCGGCGATGTTGTCCTCCAGGTGGGCGACCTTCGAGGTGCCGGGGATGGGGAGCATCACCGGGGAGCGCTTCAGCAGCCAGGCCAGGGCGAGCTGGGACGGGGTGGCGCCGTGCGCCCTGGCCGCCTCGGCGAGCGGGCCGCCCTCCTCGGCCAGCTTGCCGGTGGCGAGCGGGAACCACGGGATGAAGCCGATGCCGTTGGCCTCGGAGTACTCCAGCAGCGGCTCGGCGTCGCGCTGGGCGAGGTTGTAGAGGTTCTGCACCGAGACGATCCTCGCGAACCTGCTCGCCTCCTCGACCTGCTCGACGCTGACCTCGCTGAGGCCGATGTGCCGGATCTTGCCCTCCTGCTGCAGCAGGGCGAGCTCCCCGACCTGGTCGGCGAGGGGCACCTTCGCGTCGATGCGGTGCAGCTGGAACAGGTCGATCCGCTCCACGCCGAGGTGGCGCAGGCTCAGCTCGGCCTGCTGGCGCAGGTACTCGGGGCGGCCGACCGGGCGCCAGTCGTCGGGGCCCGACCGGGTGAGCCCCGCCTTGGTCGCGATGACCAGGTCCTCGGGGTAGGGGTGCAGCGCCTTCTTGATCAGCAGCTCGGAGACGAACGGGCCGTAGGAGTCGGCGGTGTCGATGAAGTTGACGCCCAGCTCGACGGCGCGGCGCAGCACGCGGACCGCCTCCTCGGGGTCGCTCGGCTCCCCCCACACGCCCTTCCCGGTGAGCTGCATCGCCCCGTACCCCAGGCGGTTGACCGTGAGGTCGCCCCCGATGGCGAACTGGCCCGACGCCTCGGCGGGACGTTCCGTACTCGTCATGGTGTTCTCCTCAGAATTGATCGAAATCACGGTTCGAAACGGCCACAACGCGCTACCTGGGCCGATGCTTCCCTTTTCAGCGCCCGTACCCGGAAAACCGCTTTCAACCACGTACGGCCCGCTCCCCTAGGGGAGCGGGGCCGTGCCGGGGCCGGGGCCGGGGGCAGTTAGGAAGAGCACACGTCTTAAAACCAGTCACCGAACAAACGATCTCGAATTCCGTGATTAAG
>NZ_JBEXGU010000027.1:0-3407 GCF_040607515.1 Streptosporangium sp. NPDC005286
TCCCCGGCTGGGTCCCGGCCGAGCAGTCTCAGCTCGCCCTCGTCCGGGGCGAGCACGGTCGCCAGCATCCTGATCAGCGTGGTCTTACCCGCGCCGTTCGGCCCCAGCAGACCGGTCACCCCCTTCCCCGCGGTGAAGGTGAGCCCGTCCAGGGCCCGGCTGCGGCCGTAGGCCTTCACCAGACCCGCTGCCTCGATCATGAGAACTCCCTGCGGTGCACGATGAGAAGGACGACGGATATGAAGGTGATGGCCAGGTAGCCCACCTGGCCGGCGCCGCCGAACATCGCCAGGCTCGGCTCGCGGAGGTTCGTGGCGACGACCACGACCAGCCAGGTCACCGCCACGGCGGCCCCGCAGCGGCGCGGGTCGAACCGGCTGGAAAGGACGAGGGTCAGCGAGGTCAGCGCGAGCGAGGGCAGCAGCCACGCGGCCGCGGTCCAGTCGTCGCCCAGCAGGGCGAGGCCCATCACCAGCGCCAGCGCAGACGAGGACGTCAGCACCGCGGCGGCGCGCATCAGCATCAGCCGGAACATCGAGTACGGCGCGGCCAGGCCGATCTCGTGGGTCGGATCTCCGTCCCGGCCGAAGGCCACGGCGACTCCGGCGACCGGCAGGATCGGGGCCAGCGTGAGATAGACGAGCAGCCCCCACCGGGTCGTCTCCCCCGAGGCCAGCGCGGCGAACAGGAGCGTCACGGTGCCGGCCGCGATCCACGGCAGGCGCAGCGAGTAGGTGGCGCCCAGCAGCCGGGCCGTGTGGTCGTGGACGCCGATCGCCCGCAGCAGCCGTTCGAACGGTCCCGGCACGGGTGTGTCCACCGCGTCGGCCACCTCCGCCCAGACCCGGTCCAGCCGGGAGCGCGGTACCCGGGGCGCGAGCAGGCCCCGGCATTGATCGCAGGCCAGCAGGTGGGCCTCGACCGACGCGGCCAGTGTCGGGTTCAGCTCCCCGTCGGCGTACCTGACGGCCAGGCCGTCGTCCATGTGCCAGGTGCTCATGCCAGCTCCTCCCTCAACAGTGCCTTCGCGCGCATCATCCGGGTTTTGACGGTCCCCGCCGGGATGCCGAGCAGCCGCCCGGCCTCCCGGCTGGTCAGCCCGTCCAGCACCGTCGCCTGGACCACCGCGCGCAGTTCCGGGGAGAGCCGGCCCATCGCCTGGCCGAGCTCGCCGTACTCGATGCCGAGCAGCACCTGTTCCTCGGCCGAGACCATGACCTGCTCGTAGGCGGGCAGTGGCACCGCCGGGCGGCGGCGGAGCCGGTCCAGCAGGCGGCGGACGCCGATGCCCCAGATCCAGGCCGCGACCTCTCCCTTGCCCTTCCAGGTGCGCGCCGTACGCCAGACGGCCACGAAGGTGTCCTGGACCGCCTCGTCCACCAGCGCCGGGTCGGCGCACCGGCGGGTGAGCCGGATGACGAGCCAGGGTGCGTGCCGGGCGTAAAGGACCTCAAGGGCACGGCGGTCCTCGCCGGCGACGGCGTCGAGCAGCCGAGCGTCCGTCCAGCTCTCGTGCTCGCTCATGGGAGCCCTTTCAACGGTGTCATGCCTCTCTGTCGCACCCGGTCCCCCCGGCGGTTCATGGCCTGGAACGAACCGAATGCGGTGTCGCGCCCGACAGGTGAGGCATGAGAAGGAAAATACTGGTCTCGCTGGTGGCGCTGTCCATGGTGTGCGCCGCGGCGTCGTGCTCGCCGGGAGTGCCGCTCGACGGCCCCCCGGGCACCGGGAAAATCATCATCGACGCGGATATGGGCGAGCTGAACGACGACGCGCAGGCCATGTTCCTGCTGGCCGCCGCCGAAGGGGTGGAGGTGCTCGGGGTGACGACCGTGGGCGGCAACACCTGGCCGGAGGAGGGCACCGCGTACGCGCTGCGTCAGCTGGAGCTCATCGGCAGGACCGGCATCCCCGTGGTGACCGGCGAGACCAACGTGCCGGCGCCGAGGGACGACTACGACGGGGCCCTGGACCGGCCGCGACCGGCGTCCCACCGCGTGCTGGCCACCGAGCCGCACGGCGGCTACGCGACGACCCGGCCCGCGGCGGGCAGCGCCTCGGACTTCATCGCCGACCAGGTGAGACGCCACCCCGGCGAGGTGACCGTCTTCGCGCTCGGCCCGGCCACCAACCTGGCACGCGCCGTACGGGAGCATCCGGAGATGGTCCCCCTGGTCAAGGAGGTCGTCTATCTGGGAGCCGACACGGAGGGCGAGGAGTTCAACCGCTGGTTCGACCCCGAGGCGTCCCGGGTCGCCTTCGCCGCTCCGTTCAGGCGCCGGCTGGTCGTCACGCTGGAGGCGGCGCAGCGGCTCACCATGGACCGGCAGACCTACGAGCGGGTGGTCGCGGGGCAGGAGACCCCGGTCAGGAAGCTCTTCAAGGAGCTTTGGGGACCGCTCTTCGCCGGTGATCCGGGACATCGGGCCTTCGTCTGGGACGCCGTGGCCGCGGCGGCCTTCCTCCGCCCCGAGATCGTCTCGAACACGGACGGCCGCACCGTGCTGGAGGTGGACCCGGACCGGTTCTGGGACCTCTACGTCACGCGGATCGGCTCGGCCGGGCCGCCGAGTGCCGGGTAGCCGAGCCGCCAGCGGCGCTGCCCACGGCCCGCAGGGCGCACACGGTCGCCGGGCCCTCGCTCCACGGCCCACGCATCCGTCGGAGGTCGCCACCAGGCAGGCGCAGCCCTGGGCGATCTGCGTGTGCCGGACGCCGAGCCGCTCGCCGATGAGCCAGCCGTACGCGGTGAATACCCACACCGGACCATCCCCGCAGATGCGGGGCCGACGACGTCGCCCCGAGCCGCGAGGCCCTGTCCTGGGGACCATCCCGGCAGGCGCGGGGCCGACTCGCGCGGTCCGCTCATAGGGCCGGTCCGGCGAGGACCATCCCCGCAGGCGCGGGGCCGACGGTCAGTGCCGCATGGCGTTGGAGTCGTAGGTGGGACCATCCCCGCAGGCGCGGGGCCGACCAGCCTGGCAGGTCCATCCTCGCGATCTGCGAGGGACCATCCCTGCAGGCGCGGGGCCGACCGCACGAAGGACGCAACGATCGTGACCGACCAGGGACCATCCCCGCAGGCGCGGGGCCGACGGCGCAGCACCCCACCCAGCCCGGGTAACCAGCGGACCATCCCCGCAGGCGCGGGGCCGACTGGGACGGCTGGGGGCGGATCTTGGGTGGCTGCGGACCATCCCCGCAGGCGCGGGGCCGACGAGGGGGCGGCTTCAAGTCCTGCTAGTTGTGGGGGACCATCCCCGCAGGCGCGGGGCCGACATGAAGTCCAGGAGTCCGTCGGCGACGTCGGGCGGACCATCCCCGCAGGCGCGGGGCCGACCTGTCCCGGCCCGTGGTCGAGGCCCCCAGGATGGGACCATCCCCGCAGGCGCGGGGCCGACTACAAC
>NZ_JBEXGU010000027.1:3504-5006 GCF_040607515.1 Streptosporangium sp. NPDC005286
ACGGGACCATCCCCGCAGGCGCGGGGCCGACATGGCTCCGTGCCCGCTCAAAGCCGACACGACCGGACCATCCCCGCAGGCGCGGGGCCGACATGGCTCCGTGCCCGCTCAAAGCCGACACGACCGGACCATCCCCGCAGGCGCGGGGCCGACATGGCTCCGTGCCCGCTCAAAGCCGACACGACCGGACCATCCCCGCAGGCGCGGGGCCGACTCGGCCGAGGGCTGGGCCGACGTCACCGAGGAGGGACCATCCCCGCAGGCGCGGGGCCGACCTCCATCACTGAGCACCAACGGGTCCGAGGCGCGGACCATCCCCGCAGGCGCGGGGCCGACAGCGCATCAACCGCGGCTACCCTCACATGCTGCGGACCATCCCCGCAGGCGCGGGGCCGACGCAGTGCCGAGCGGCGCGCACCAGGCGCCGCCGGGACCATCCCCGCAGGCGTGGGGCCGACCGGGGCCCGCCGGCACCCCGGCCAAGTGGGGTAAGACCATCCCCGCAGGCGCGGGGCCGACGATCCGCGCGGGCTTCTTCACGATGCGCTCGCGGGACCATCCCCGCAGGCGCGGGGCCGACCCCATGATCCGCCGCCTCCGCAACCTGCGGCGCGGACCATCCCCGCAGGCGCGGGGCCGACCCACACCCAGCGCGTCATCGGTGGCAGGTGAAGGGACCATCCCCGCAGGCGCGGGGCCGACAACATCCAGCTCGGCCCCTACAGCAACCGGACCGGACCATCCCCGCAGGCGCGGGGCCGACGAGGGGGCGGCTTCAAGTCCCGCTAGTTGTGGGGGACCATCCCCGCAGGCGCGGGGCCGACCTGCGTGCTCTGCCGGAGCGCCCTGACGTCGTGGGACCATCCCCGCAGGCGCGGGGCCGACGGGGCGCCGGTGACGGACTCCAGGGCCCAGCTGGGACCATCCCCGCAGGCGCGGGGCCGACATCGAGCACGTGAAGGGCCACAGCCGGCACCCTGGACCATCCCCGCAGGCGCGGGGCCGACACGCTCCCCAGCGTTCCACCCCCGCGGCGCCCCGGACCATCCCCGCAGGCGCGGGGCCGACTTGCCGATCAGGGCGCGCATGCTGGCCGGGTCGGGACCATCCCCGCAGGCGCGGGGCCGACGGGCCCTTGACGTCCATACCGATCGCCACCGGGGGACCATCCCCGCAGGCGCGGGGCCGACGCGACGATCGATGAGTCGGCGCTGCGCCGGGACGGACCATCCCCGCAGGCGCGGGGCCGACAGCTCAGCGGCGGAAGCCGTCCCTGATGACGCCGGACCATCCCCGCAGGCGCGGGGCCAACAGCTCCTCGAACCATCTGAACAGCACGGCGGCGGGACCATCCCCGCAGGCGCGGGGCCGACCCGGCAACAGCTGACGGTCGGCCGGATCGCGAGGGACCATCCCCGCAGGCGCGGGGCCGACGCGACGATCGATGAGTCGGCGCTGCGCCGGGACGGACCATCCCCGCAGGCGCGGGGCCGACAGCTCAG
>NZ_JBEXGU010000027.1:5104-77951 GCF_040607515.1 Streptosporangium sp. NPDC005286
GGCGGGACCATCCCCGCAGGCGCGGGGCCGACCCGGCAACAGCTGACGGTCGGCCGGATCGCGAGGGACCATCCCCGCAGGCGCGGGGCCGACGCCCTGGGCAGCGCCTCCCGAGCGAGGAACGGCGGACCATCCCCGCAGGCGCGGGGCCGACGTCGTTCGGGCCGCAGGCCGACAAGCCCAGAGAGGACCATCCCCGCAGGCGCGGGGCCGACGCCGTACCACCCGAGAACGCCACGCTGTAGGCGGGACCATCCCCGCAGGCGCGGGGCCGACTCGCGGCCATCGAGACAGCGAAATGGCTCGACAAGACCATCCCCGCAGGTGCGGGGCCGACCACGCCGAGCAGTCCGCGCACATCGTGCAGGCCGGACCATCCCCGCAGGCGCGGGGCCGACCGGTGATACCGGACACGGGCCACTCCTTACTGGGGACCATCCCCGCAGGCGCGGGGCCGACACCACCGACAGGATCATGTCCCGGGTGATGCGCGGACCATCCCCGCAGGCGCGGGGCCGACCGGGATCGGGTCGCGTACACGGCCGCCTCCGGCGGACCATCCCCGCAGGCGCAGGGCCGACCTCCCGAGTTGCCTACCTCGGGAGGTACCGAGGGGACCATCCCCGCAGGCGCGGGGCCGACGACGCCCTCGCCACGGGCCCCGAGTGCCGCATCGGACCATCCCCGCAGGCGCGGGGCCGACTCCCGGATCAGCTCCGGGGAGACCGGGTAGAGGGGACCATCCCCGCAGGCGCGGGGCCGACGACGGGATCGCTCCCGTTGACCGGAGCATCCGGGGACCATCCCCGCAGGCGCGGGGCCGACGCCATCGGGTACCCCCACTCGACACGGACAATGGGACCATCCCCGCAGGCGCGGGGCCGACGACGGTGACCATATGACGCACAGGCTGACCGTCGGACCATCCCCGCAGGCGCGGGGCCGACCGTCACGCGAGCGACCGAGGACGGCAGACCCATGGACCATCCCCGCAGGCGCGGGGCCGACCGGCTCCGGCAAGAGCGGTGACAAGAAGAGCGGGGACCATCCCCGCAGGCGCGGGGCCGACGACTCGCTGGTCATTGGTCGGACTGAGTGACGGGACCATCCCCGCAGGCGCGGGGCCGACGGGCCACGGCCCTGGAGACCAGTGTCGGCACGCGGACCATCCCCGCAGGCGCGGGGCCGACCGGGTGATGTCGTCGGTGATGACGGCGGAGTTGGGACCATCCCCGCAGACGCGGGGCCGACGCGGCGGCACTGGCCGGGGCGCTGGTGTGGGCGGGACCATCCCCGCAGGCGCGGGGCCGACAGTGACCTGTGGGGCCATCACCAGATCGACCGGGGACCATCCCCGCAGGCGCGGGGCCGACCCCACCCCGATACCGTCGACCTTGACGCGCACCGGACCATCCCCGCAGGCGCGGGGCCGACAGCACGGTCTCCGTCCGGGCCTGGACGCGGTACGGACCATCCCCGCAGGCGCGGGGTCGGCCTCCTTGCCGACGGCACGCAGCCGACAGACCACGGACCATCCCCGCAGGCGCGGGGCCGACGGTTGCGAGAACCCGGCCGCGTACGCGATCACGGGACCATCCCCGCAGGCGCGGGGCCGACAGCCGGGGCCGTTCATCGGGCCGATATCGATTGGGACCATCCCCGCAGGCGCGGGGCCGACGAAATCGCCCGATTGGGCCGGTTGTGCAACAGAGGACCATCCCCGCAGGCGCGGGGCCGACCACCAGGGGCGGCGCCGTCCCGACTGGCCCCAGGGACCATCCCCGCAGGCGCGGGGCCGACGGGTCGTAGCGCCCCCAGTCACTGGTGCGCAGGGGACCATCCCCGCAGGCGCGGGGCCGACCGCGGGCCTGAGCGTCAGGCCCGTCTCGGGGAGGGACCATCCCCGCAGGCGCGGGGCCGACCGATGCACCCGCAGCTGGTCGGCGGCGATCAAGGGACCATCCCGCAGGCGCGGGGCCGATGACCAGGACCAGTTCAGGGCCTTGTCCAGGTGGGGACCATAGGCGCGGGGCCGACCTGCAATCGCGGAGTCACGTGCTGATAGACCTCGGACCATCCCCGCAGGCGCGGGGCCGACCCGGCGCCGGCCCGGATGGCTGCACGGGTGCGCGGACCATCCCCGCAGGCGCGGGGCCGACGCCGGGCGGGCAGTCCACCAGGATCCACTCGTAGGACCATCCCCGCAGGCGCGGGGCCGACACCGCCCGCTCCTGCTCGCGCTCTCGCTCCAGGGGACCATCCCCGCAGGCGCGGGGCCGACGACATATTGAGTGCCGAGTACCTGGAGGAGACGGGACCATCCCCGCAGGCGCGGGGCCGACGAGCAGGCGAGTGACCAGGGCTGTGAGGACATCGGACCATCCCCGCAGGCGCGGGGCCGACGTTGTAGTGGCCGTAGTTGTAACCGAGCGCGCCGGACCATCCCCGCAGGCGCGGGGCCGACGCTACGCCCGGCGACGACAGCCTGCTGATGACGGGACCATCCCCGCAGGCGCGGGGCCGACCGGGTGGAGAACCTGAACACGGTGACGATCAACGGACCATCCCCGCAGGCGCGGGGCCGACCGCCCCACCCCTCGGAGCGCCCGATGCTTTCGCGGACCATCCCCGCAGGCGCGGGGCCGACCCATACAGGGCATCCCCGGCCAACATGTCGCCCGGACCATCCCCGCAGGCGCGGGGCCGACGGCAGGCCCGATGTGATGCGCACCGAATATGTAGGACTATCCCCGCAGGCGCGGGGCCGACTCAGAGCAACACACACTCATCTTCCGAGTGCGAGCCATCCCCGTAGGCGCGGGGCCGACGCGGCGATCTCCATGAGCATGCCGCGCGTCAGCGGACCATCCCCGCAGGCGCGGGGCCGACGCCGAGGCCAGCGTGACCGCCTATGAGGCGCGGGGACCATCCCCGCAGGCGCGGGACCGACACCGGCCCGACGGGCGCCGGCATGGGCGCGAGCGGACCATCCCCGCGGGCGTGGGGAGCACTTACGTTCTCTGTTGAGTTGTCAAGGTTCGGTGAGGTCGTCTTTATAAATGACCTGGTAGGTGGTGGTGTGTCTGGCCTTGTGGAGGGTTATCGGGTTTGTGTGGGGGCGAGGCTGAGGAGGCCGCAGCCGTAGGACTTGGCGCGTCCGATGCCGGTGGTCAGGGCGGTGGTGAAGGCGGTTGGGTCGGTGACTATGAGGTGGCCGTCGTAGCGGACGGGGGCGATGGTGATGGGGTGTGGTTGTCGTTTCTTGCCGATCAGCCGGGGGATCGTGCTCGCGGTTACATCCGGGGGGCCTTGGCGGCTGGCGGGGATGACGAAGCCGTGTTGGTCGCCTTTGCCGATGAGCCAGGCGATCTGTTCGGCATGTTGTCGCAAAGGGACGCGTTGGTGTTTTTCTGCGCCGTTTTCGACCCGGATGCAGCGGGTCGGGTTGGCCACGAGCCGGAAGGTGAAGCGTCGGCCTGCTTTGATCGCATCGAGTACGGGTTGCAGGGAGCGGACCTCGGCGCTCTTGAGGAGCAGCCCGTCGGGAAGGCGGGCCCAATCAGGGGCGGTATGGCTTTGGACGTACTGCACGATGCCGGCGGGTGCGACGGTGTCCAGGCGCCACAGAACGCCGTGGGCGCTGCGGTAGGTGGCGGTGGGTGGCAGCTCGGGGTAGGCCGACATCAGCGTTCGGTGCATGTCGTGGACGTCGGCGACATCGCGCAGGAAAGCCGGGGATTGCTGGTTGAGGGTGAGTTTGGTCAAAAACACAAGGTCTCTCCTGCGGAGATCATGTCGTCGGTCAGTGCGACCTCGCCCATGTGGACGGTGCGGGAGGCAAAGCGCCTGTTGCCGTGGGCGAAGCTGAGCGGCTGGTCGTGGCGGACCTGCGCGCCGATCCGGGTGGGCGGGCATTCCACGACGGTGCGTAAAGCGGGCCGGTTCGGCCGGTTTCTCATCCGGGCCCGGTCCTGGGGTGAGGGCTCCAGCCAGGGGTGGGTGGCCAGCACCTCTTCGGCGTTCGTGGCGGCCGGCTGCTGGGATGGGGTCAGCAGGGGGCGGGCGGGGACGTAGGCTTTTCGGCCGAACGACAGCCGCCAGTGTGGTCGTTTCACCGCCGCGGCCACCCTGTTCAGCAGGGGCCCATCGCCTTCCAAGACTGCCAGGAAGAGTGCGTCGGCCAGGTAGTAGCGTTCGCTGACGACGGTGCGGTGGCCGGTGCCGTGCGTGGTGGGGACGTTTTGGGTGGTGTGGTAGTCGCGTTCCATGCTGCCTTCGCGGTCCACCCGGATGGCCAGGCGCAGCCGGGCCAGCTCGGCCAGGGCCGCGTCGTTGTTTCGGTCGATTCCCAGCGCTGCCGCCACCAGGCCCACGACGCCTGATTTCGTTGGCTCAGCCATCGTGTCGCGGGTGATTCCGTGGGAGCGGATGCCCCATGACTGCATCGGCGCATCCAAGCACAGCGCAAGAGACATCGCGCTGGTGTTGCTCATCTGCGCTACTCCCCGACGTCGGCGAGCAGGGTGGTGGTGAAGGCCTCAAGGCTGTGCACGTTGTGCACGCCGTCGAGGTCGGGCACCTGTCCCGATACCGATGCCGCGCTCGCGCTGCGGATCTGGTCGGCGCCGAAGAAGCCGCGCAATTTGCCGAAGTGCTCGAAGAGCCGCTGGGTTGAGCCCGCCATGAGGTCATCGTCGGTGACCGGCTTGAGGAAGGCGTTGGCGAGGTTCCACGCCCCGTGATCACGCGTCACGCCCAGCAGGGTGTCGGGCATGGTGCGTGCCGCCATCGAGTTTTGTTTGCCGCTGGGGACGGCGTTGATGAAGGCCAGCAGCCAGGCGCGGGTGGCGCGCTGGACTAGATCGATGTCGCCGTGCAGGTTCGCGGTCAGCTGGGTCACATCGACGTTGGCGTAGCGGTAGTAGCAGGCGGAGTTGAAATCGATCGTGCCGAGCATGTCGGCGCCGGACTCGTCGTGGGGTTTGAGGTCGTCGACGGCGGTGTAGAAGTCGAACTCGGTGACGACGACGTGGGTGGAGATGGCGTGGGCGACCTGGGAGGCGGCCTCGACGTTGAGGTCCTTGTTGTCGGCGATCATCCGCCCGAACAGGGCGATGTCGGCGGCTCTGCCGGCGTCCAGGATGCGGCGCACCGTGGCCATGGCGGCCTTGTCGGGTTTGATCTTCGCTTGCTGGGCGGCGGTCTTGGCCGCGGCGAACGCCTCTAGGGCTTGCCATTCATCCAGGCAGTACCTGGTCAGCTGGTCGATCGATTCGCTGCCGACATACAGCAGGTACTGGGTGAGTCCCTTGCCGATATCGAGGCCGAACCCGAGTTGCTGCAGGGCGGCCATCGCCACCGCGCGGGCCTGCTCGGGGTCGTGTCTTTCCTGGACGAGGCCTTCCACGACGCCGTCGAGCAGTCGTTTGGTGCGCACCCCCACCTCGGTGGTGTCCAGGCCGTACTCGGTGAACAGCAGCCGCGCCGAGCGCTTGAGGCTTTGGCTGGAGATGCGGCCGCGCACGTGCCCGCCGAACGTGGCCGTCTTGGGCTGGCCGACATCGTCGCGGTTGAGGTTACTGACCGGGAAGGACTGAAGCAGGTGTAGTTCGATGATCACTGGGTGGTCTCCGGAAGATCGGTGGAGGGCTCGTCGGAGCTTTTGGTCGTTGGGGCTGAAACGGGCAGGTAGTACTCCTCGGCCCACCGCAGGCGTACGCTGCTGGCCCGGTCGCCGCGGTGGTCCTTGCCGAGCAGGGTGACGAGGTCGTCAAGGAGGCGCCCGTAGTGGACCGGGACCTCGTGGGCCGACAGCAGCCGGATGGTCTGGCGTAGATGGTGGGGGAGGGCTTGTTTGTCTCTGGCCAGCAGCTGGGTGAATCGCCGCTCCACCGCCGGGCTGCCCAGCTTCTTGTGCAGCCGGCCCATCGAGGCCCCCAGGGAGCGAGGCCCGGCGCCGCCGCCTTTCCAGGGCAGCGGATGCAGCGCGAACAGGCCGCCCACCAGCAGCCATACCTGTTGCTCGGCGCTGTCGTGGGGCGGCTCGTGGCCGAACACGATCGCATAGGCCTGGTACTGCCTGCCCTCGACGAAGCTGTGTCGCAGGCGCGCCAGCGAGCGGCGCGCCTGCGCGGAGCGCCTCGGGTCTCGTGAGCGCAGATCGTTGTCAAGACGGTAGAGATAGGTGACGTAGGCATCTCGCCGCATGGCGAGCGGATCAGGCATCGGTGTCCTCTGCTCCATTGCAGTAAGCGGCGAGCTGGGTGTGGAAGCTGCGTTCGGCGAGGGTGAGCCGGGTGCGAAACAGGCCGTGGTGTTTTCCCAAGGCGGCCATCGCGCGGCCCTCGGCGGGGGAGCCGGCGACCCAGCGGGCCGCGGCTGCCAGGGCCAGCTCGGTGACGTGCCGGCCCCACGCCCGAGTGGCGGGCGCTTCCGATCGGCCGGCGTTGCGGGCATCGCCCACCTCGATCAGGAACGTTCCGAACGGCTGAGACAGCCGCGGCCAGTACAGGCCGTCGATGTCGGCGGCGGAGTTGTCGCGAAACTCATGGTGGTAGCCCGATCGCAATGCGCGAAGCGCTGAGCCGGCCTCATCGGCCAGGGTGATCGCGCAGCCGATGATCGCGCCCAGGCTCTCATCACGCGCGCGAAGGAGCGCAACGGGTGCGGGAATCTCCTCCTCCAGCCAGGTCTCCACCACCGATGCCTTGGCATCGAGACGTTGCCCGAAGACGCGCAGGGTGTAGACGGTGTCGTCGGGGAGGTAGCGGCGCTCGGCCAGGTCGGCTATCTGGTCGAGCGTGCCGGGACGTTGCCGGTTCTTGCCCTCCTCCCACAGCTCGGTCAGCAGGAGTTCGACGCTGTGACGCCAGATACCCCGCAAAGGATGCAGCCGGACCCCCAGCAGGGGGGCGTCCCGCTTGAAGCGGCCTTTGGCGTCGCGGGGCTTGCGGAAGGCCGCCATCATCTCCTCATCGGCAAGACGCGCATCCAGCCGCGTTCCCGGAGTGATGACCACGCCGTCCACCAGCGTGTCCTGACCGCTCCCAGCCGCAGACAGCAGGACCCGCCGCGACGGCCAGGTCAAAAGATCGGTCCAGCCGCGCGCCGTGCGCTTGTCCGGTCTCGGTGAGGGCCCGGCCTCCTGTTCCCACACCGGCGCGTCCTGGGGGGTGGTCATGGCGGGCTTTTCGCCCTCGGGGCGGTAGATGAGGGCGTTGAGCAGCAGGGTTTCTTTGAGGGTGCTCCCTTCCACCAGCACGACGCCGAACCAGTTGCACGGCGCGCGCTCAGAAGACTTGTCCTTCTCATACGGGGTCTTCATGCCTCCCGGATCGAAGGCCTGCAGGGCGACCAGCCACCGGGCCGCCTCCGGCGCAGAGAGCGTCACCTGATCGGCGGAGGTGGTGTGGTCAAACAGCGTCACGTTGTTGCCGACCGCACGATAAGAGACGAGCTTGGCCGCGGTAGCCGGAGCCAGGGTCGCCAACTGCGCGCACTGCATGAACGGCAACCGGGGATGAAGCAGGTCGAAGCGGTGGCGGTGACGATCCAGGTAGGTTCGCAGCGCATCGGCGGGAAACTGTTCCGCCGCCCACAGCCGCCCCCAGTCGGCCTCGCTCGCCGGGCCGTAGGCGCGGTGAAAGACCGCGAGCAGGAGCCGGTGCAGCGCCGCCGTCATCGTGGGCGTCTCAGCGGCGAGGCGCCGGATCGTATGCGCTGCGGCGATGACGTCTTCGAGCCCCATGAGCCTGGCCTGGCCATCGAGCCCGACGGCGGGAATCCACGGCCGCGACAGCAGATCAAAAGACGCAGCCCCCACCTCAGCGACCGGCGGCGCCGGGGCGGGTTCTTCCAGGTGCAGGCCGCGCTGGTCGTGATAGCGCAGCATGCTCCCCCCCACGGCGCATCTGTCCTGGGCGAACAGCAACACCCGGTGCTTATGCAGCCAGGGGCAGCGGCGGAAAAGCTGCGGCACGGGCGTCGCGGCGATGGCCCGCACCACGGCGGAGGGCAACTCGCCCGGCGCGGCTAGCTGAACGGAGGCATCCAGCAAGGTCTGCAACGTGTGCGCGGGCGGAGGATCAGGAGCGGTCAGGTCGATCACGACGTCGTCGCCGCCGACCGCGATGGTGCGGCCGTCGGGGGCCACGCGAAGCAGCACAACGTCGACGAAGACGACGTCCTCGTCGTCGGGGGAATTCACGGGGTGTATCACCTGTCTCGCGTTCGGCCGGTGTGCTTGCTGTGCCTGGTCAACTCGTCCAGATGAGCTACCGCGCTGGGGTGGGGCAGATACATCAGCCGGGCGTTGCGTTCCGCCGCCTTCTGCCTGCGCTCCAGCTTTTCGGCCGCCACGCGCCAGGTCTCTTCCCACCCGGCGGGGCACGCGATTGCTTCCGGCGCCCCATAGAGCGCATCGACCAGCCCGGGCACCTCACCCGGCAGGTTCAGACTGGTTCGGTGTCGCAGTAGCGCCCAGGTGCGCAGCAGCGTCATCGGCGCGTAAACCGTCTCAAGGTAGGGCGGGAAACGCGGCCCGGTCTCGGTGTCGACCACCCCGGCGATCGCCAGGACGGGCTCACCGCGTGCGGCGTCCTGGCTGTGGCGGTGCAGTCGGCCGGCCCGCTGGATGAGCCAGTCCACCGGCGCCAGGTCGCTGAGCATGGCATCGAAGTCAAGATCCAGCCCTTGTTCCAGCACCTGGGTACTGACAACGATCGCTCCCTGCCGCGGCCGCTCCCCCCCTTCCCCGAAAGCCGCCTGAAGCTCGGCTTCGACCACGCGGCGGGCGCCGGCGGCCAACCGGCCATTGATCATGATCAGTCGTGGCCGCAGGTTTTCTGGCTGGGCGGCGATGCGCTTTTCCACCGCCGCATGGGTGGCCGCCGCCCGGCGCACCAGATTGTGCATCACCACGACTGACCTGCCACCTGCCGCCTGCCCGAGCGCCCAGTCGACCACGTCCTCATCACGGACCCGGCTCAACCGGAGCGTGCGGTCGGTGTTGAGTTTCGACACCCCCGCGGCCCTGGCCACCGGTCTGCCCGTGCCGGCCAAGGTCACCCGGGGGTAGCCGGCGCACGGCTCCACCGCGGGCGCCTCCCGCGGCAGGCAGCGCAACAACCCCGACTGCCAGGCCGCCACCAACTCCTGCCGCCGGCCAGAAGGCAGCGTCGCCGACAACATCACCACTGATGTGCCCAGCCGCCCTAGCCAGGCCAGCAGTCGGTCGAGCAACGTCGACATATAGGTGTCATAGGCGTGCACCTCGTCGATCACGACGACCTTGTTCGCCAAAGCGGCCAATCGCACGAAGTCATGACCCGATCGGATGACCGCCTTCAACGCCTGGTCGATCGTGCCGACCCCCACAGGGGCGAGCAGGTTCTTCTTGCGGGTGAACCACTCCTGGGCGCCGACATCTCCCTCCTGCTGCTCGTCGCACCCGACGCCGGTAGGCGTAGTGGCCCGTTCACTCAGATGATCTTTGGCGGTGGAGTGGATCAACCGGACCGTGACGTCATCACCCAGTTCGGCTATCAGCTCTTCCAACTCGACCAGCATCTGGTTGCTCGTCGCCTGAGTCGGCATGGCGACATAGACGCCCATCAGGCCGTTCTTGGCCATCAGGGCCGCTGCGGCCTGCAGCGCCGCCTTCGACTTGCCCTCCCCGGTGGGAGCTTCCACGATGATCAGAGTGGGTTCGTCGCGGTCCACGGTCATCTGCTCGACGAGGACCTGCACCGGCCGCGGCGGCTTTCCGGGAAACAGCTCACCGAACCGCACAGGCGGAGTCCAGGGGCGAAGTCTGAGCCTGTCCACGGCCAGGACCGCCAACTCCTCTGCCTGGTGGGCGTAGGCGGGAAGGTCACGGCCATCGGCGTAGGGGAAGTTTTCGGTGTCTGAGGCGATCCAGTCGCTGATCGTGGTCAGGGCGGCGAACCCGACCGCGGCCCCGACGCTCACGTGCACGTCCTGCCAGCTCGTTTCGCTGGGCTCAGCCAATCCGCGCACCGCCAGAACCTCGCTGACCAGGTCGTCGCGCCAGCCCCTCCAACGGTGTCCGCCGTGGTTGTTGACCTCGCGCCGCGCCTGCCTCACAGCGGCCCCGTCAGGAAAATGACCGTGATGGCCGCCCAAGGCAACGGCGAGAACCTCAGCCGTATCCGGGGACGCCCCCCACTGCAGCAGAAGGTCTTTGAGGTGCAAGGTCGTCACCAGGCCGTGCGGTGTGTCGATACGCCGCCCCAGCCCTGCCCTCTTGCGCACCGACCTCACATCGGCCGCCGCGGACGCGTCGAACCTCGCCACGGCCAACTCCACCTGCAGCCCTTGAAACGTGGGACTGTACTTCCCGAGATCATGAAGACCGCACAGGGTCGCGATCCACCTCTCGGCCTGCCCGAGCGGCTCGAACGCCGCACGCAACTCCTCCCGGCACCGCGGCCCGAGCAGAAGCTCCATCAGCTGCTCAGCTACTGCAGCCGTATCAAGGACATGCCCCGCGAGAGGGTGACACTGACCCTCCTTATCCGCCTTGGCCCAAGCGGCCCACAGGGCCGCATCGGCGCTCATCGGATGATGCGGTGGAGCAGATCGAAGGTCTTCAGGAACTGGATGCCGGCTGCTGCGAGTGCGGCCAAGAGCGGTACGAGGGGGCCGCTCGTACCACCGAGCACACGATCAACCACAGCCCAGACGGGCGCAGCGGTACAAAAAGCAAGAGCAGTCGCGGCGCACACGATGGCCGGCATGCGTACGTCTACCCGGCCGTCAGAGCTCGGCCCTTTCACTTTCTCGAACTCGTCTAGCATGGACAAGCTTCCTCCTATGTCTAATGGGGTGCGGAAGCAGAGTGGCCTCCGTTGCACCGGGGGCCACTCGTCATTTCGGCGCACGTCGAGATCACGCAACGCCATCTCGACGTAAGAAAACCTGTGGACTGCATCCCCGTAGACACGGGGAGTCCTGTCGGTGAGCCCGCTTACGAGGGGGCATCTCCACGGTCGGAGATCAAGGCTCAGCGCCTGCCCTGCAGCCGCCAAGGGCTGATCGTAATGCTCTGGGCAAGATTTTTTCCGCGCTTTCAAAAACAAGAATGAGCTCGTATTGAAGAGGTGGGTGCTACCGCTTACGACTTGTCTTCGAGTGAGCAGGGACCAAAGGAATCTCCCAGCGACACCTGCCCGGCTAGCTCCTGCGGAGCCAGCCGGCGATCCGGCATTTTCCGGAATGCTGATATGCCTAGTCTGGCCGCGTGTATGACGTCGGTCAGCGACTCCACTTGGCAGGCGAACGCCGACGTGGTCTTCCCGACATCGTGAGGAACCCGCCAACTGCCGCCCATCAGCGGCGCCCGCGGGAAGCGCCTCGGCGATCAGCCGCCTCACCTGCGCCGGAAGCCAGCGATCCCCCAACAGTCCGGCTACCGCACCGCTGTCGGCCAGGTGCCGCCACGACGGCAACCACCCATCACCATCACGGTCGTGCTTGGACCAGACCGTACACGCCGCATCCGAAAGCCCGTCGAAACGGCCAGCCGGCGGCTCCCCATCGAGCATGTGGCTATTTAAGCCGTCACCACCGACAAAAATCCACGAACCACAAATTCTCCCTCCTTTGCACCAAAAGAGCGAAACGCCCATATTTGTTAAATAAATCCTTTTGGTGTTGCTGTGTCCGTAAGTGCTGACATTCGGGAGGTCTTGACCAGCCGAGCGGCTACGCTTGCTCACTACAGAACCTCCAGGCGCTACGGCCTATCCATAGGTCACCGATCGCACCTCTTGAGATGCTTGACAACTTGATCGAAAAATCGGAAATACGCAAAATGTCGCGTTCTTTGAAAGTGCTCGAGATCCACACGCGCCGCCGATAACCCTGCAGGTCAGCGAGTGTGGTCGGCCCCGCGCCTGCAGGGATGGCCCATATAGGAGTCCGGTCGGTCGGCCCCGCACCTGCGGGGATGATCTCGAAGGCGAAGACTGAAACGCCTTGCTGTCGGCTGGCTCCGCACCCGTGGGAATGGTTCTCGCTGAACTGTGATCTTGACCTGTGTTGACGACATACTTCGACTGTCCGACGTCGGCAAGGATCAGGGGCCAGTGCGCGTCCTCAAGCTTCAACTGCTGCTTGAGTCCTCGTCTCTCTAACTCCACACCCCTTCACATGCCAGGAGCATTGCGACAAATGCTGGAATCTGCCTGACGGCAGGAGGCCAGAACCAGAATTCAGCCGACGTTGACACCGAGACGCAACGTGGACGTGCCCGGCCGTTCGTGCTGCACAACCGCCTGGCGCTATGTGTGTGAATCGGTCGACATGCCCCGGGCCGTACACGGCCTGACCGCTACTTGGACAAAGGTTGGCCGGTTGTACGAAGGGTTGTATTCGATAGCAAGGTCGGTCCGGATGCTGGGACAGGCACCCTTTCGGGAGGCATCATCAATGCATGGGCGGTGACAGAGCACTCCTGGGCGGCAACACGACGCTGGCTGCGATGCTCTCCGAGGCGGGGTGCTCCCACGGTGCGCTCGCGCGTCGGGTGAACGAGCTGGCGGGACACCAGGGAGTGGTGACGCGCTACGACAAGGCATCTGTCACTCGCTGGTTACAGGGGATGCATCCACGGGGCCATGTCCCGGAGTTCATAGCCGCTGCGCTGGCCGAACGCCTCGGACGCGCTCTCAGTCCGGTCGACATCGGTTTTCTGGCGGAGCCTCAGCGTCCCGTCGTGGCCCGTTCGCTCGCCTATGGTGAAGATGTGGGTGAAACTCTGCACACGCTTGCCGAACTCGGCTCCACCGATATCTCCCGCCGCGCGCTGCTGGGCAGTGTGCCCTTCATCGCCACGGCCTTGATGGACCCTCAGCGCCGCTGGCTGCTCTGGCTTCTCGAAGATGACCAGGCCACACATCTGGCCGCCGTCGCGAACAGTGGCCCCGCTGAGCGTGTCTACGCGATGATCGCGATGTTCGACGAGATGGACAACCGCTTCGGCGGCGGACAGGTGCGCTCCAGTGTCGTGCACTACCTCACCGCCGAGGTCGTCCCCATGCTCCAGCGGTCCGGGGCACCCGAGTGCCAGCGCGGCCGGCTGTTCACCGCGGCGGCGAAGCTGGCCGCGATGGCGGGCTGGAGCTCCTATGACTCGGCCGAGTACGGCCTGGCCGAGCGCTACATGATCCAGGCGCTACGGCTCTGTGCCGAAGGCGGGGACCGGGTGCTGGGCGGGCAGATCCTGGCTGGCCTGTCCCATCTGGCCACCAGCCTCGGCCGTCCCGACGAGGGAGTCGCCCTCGCGCGTAGCGGACTGGCCACAGCCAAGAATGCGGGAAGCCCACTCGGGCTGATGCGGCTGCACGCCATGGCGGCTCGCGGGCACGCCGCCCTCAAGCACTCGGCGCAGGCCGCTGCCTCGTTGAAGGCCGCCGACGCCGCCCTGGACGCCAGCGACGGTCCTTCGGAGGAGTCGCCCTGGGTCCGCTACCTCGACCACCACTACCTGGAGGCCGAGGCCGCGCACTGCTTCCGTGACCTGGGCGATGCCCGCCGCGCCGAACACCTCGCCGACGACTCGGTACGCGCCAACGCCGACCGGCGTCGACGCCAGGCCATCAGCCAGTCCGTCCTGGCCACCGCGCATCTACAGCAGCGGCGCCTGGACGAGGCCATCGATGCGGCCAGCACCGCCCTGAACCTATTGGGCACGGTCCACTCCGAACGGTCGGTGCAGGCCCTGCGCGACTTCCGCACCAGGCTGGAGCCGCACCACGCGGAGCCGCTGGTGCGCCGGTTCGAACGGCAGGCCCGGCCCGTGCTCGGTGCGGCCTGAGGTCAGTAACCGTCCGGGGTCGGCGCGTTCTGCGCCCGGTCCACCGGGATGTTCGCCCCTGATATGCCGCTCGCCGCGTCGGAGAGCAGGAAGGCGATCACCGCCGCGACCTCGGCCGGATCCACCAGTTGCCCGGAGGGGAACTCGCGGGTGAACGCGGCGAACCGTTCGGGATGCTGGGTGCGCATCCGATCCCACCGCTTGCCCGGGATGAGCATGGAGCCTGGAGAGACGGCGTTGACCCGGATTCCATCCGCTCCGAGCTCCCGGGCCAACGAGGTGGCCAGGTGGATCTGCGCGGCCTTGGCCGCGCCGTACTGGGACTGAGGTCCGGGTTTCCAGCCGGAGATCGACGAGACGATCACGACGGATCCACCACCCGCCGCACGGAGATGCGGGGCGGCGGCCGAGATGAGCCGGGCCGCGTGCCCGACGTTCAGCTCCCACGTCGCCGTCCAGTCCTGTGACGTCGCCGAGCCCAGCGCTCCGCCTCTCGCCCCACCGGCACACGCCACGACACCGTCCAGCCTGCCGAATCGAGAAGCCGCTTCGGCAACGAACTCCTCCAGCAGTTCCGGGGCGGTCACGTCCAGGGACTTGGTGAACAGCGCGTTCTCACCGTGACCCCCCAGGGATTCAGCCATCTGACGGAGGTGCTCCTCGCTGCGGGCGCATGCCGCCACTGAGCAGCCTTCGAGCACGAGACGCCGCACGATCTGCTCGCCCAGCCCGCGTGATCCGCCCGTGACGACAACACGCTTCCCGGTCAATGTGAATCCGGCGATTCCTGCCGGGTCGGCATGACTGCCGTCCATGTCGTGTCCCCTCCCTGTGCCAACACTCCACGATCTTGCCGAATGGTTCCTGGTGAGCATGCAGCAGCACCTCGCGTGAGGCGTACAACCTGCGTGCACCCCGGCGTGCCCGCAAACACCATCGATGCATCCTTCCGGAACGGCCGCCAGAGGGGTTGCCTGAGCACGGCGCCCTACCGCTTCGAACGGTGACGGTCGCTGAGCACAGAGTGTCCCCCGTCTGGTCTCCAGAAAGGAATCCGACTATGGCCGTCGATGGCATCTCCAGCACCTCGCGCCCGCAGCGCTCTTGCTACGCGAAAAGACGGAACGACGCATCCGGAGCGGTCGGCTGGAAGCAGCCGTGATGAGCGCCGCCGACGTGGAACTTCCAGTCGTGACACTTCACGCCCAGCTGAAGATGGCCGTCGATCCGCTCGCCCCGAAGAGGGCGCGCGTCTTCACCGCCGACATCCTGCGCGCGTGGGGAGAGCAGGATCTCATCGATGACGCCGTCCTGATCGTCAGCGAACTGGTCACCAATTCCTTCCGTCACGGTCGAAGCCAGAGGCTGGAAGATCTCACCGTTCTCATGGGTCAGAGCACTGAGAGCGTCACCTTGCTCCTGGAACTGCGGCCGGACGCCGTGGGCATCCATCTCCAGGACGGCTCGCCGAGCCTGCCCGTGCCCCGAATCGCTCTTGACGATCAGGAGAACGGCCGTGGGCTGCAGATCATCACGGCTCTCGCTCAGTCATGGACCGCCGCTCCCGTCGTCGCAAACGGAAAGCAGATCACCACCTTCCTGCGCCGCGGCAGTACGTCCTCCGCGTGACCTGTGACATCCCCTGATCCATCTCAGCAAGGAGAACCGCGACCGTGATCTCCCCATCTGCTGGCTCCCACGATGAATCGCCTGCCCTCGAGCCCCGCAGAGCGCTGCTGCTCGATCTGGATGGCGTCCTGTTCGACACCCGCGTCGTGATGTGCAGGGCCTGGCAGCTCGTTCAGGAACGTCACAACGTGGACGTCCCCTTCGAGGATTATCTACGCCACATCGGCCGTCCCTTCCCCGACATCATGCGGCAGCTTGGCCTGCGCGAGGCCGAGCTGTTGCACGCCACCTACGACGAGGCGTCCGTCACGTGGGCCGACCTCGCCCCGCCGTTTCCCGGAATCGAGGCGGCGTTGCGTGCCTTCGCCGGGGACGGCTGGTCGCTTGGGGTGGTGACCGCCAAGCCGCTCAACCGGGCGGCACCGCTCCTGGAACGCCTGGGCTGTCCGTTCGGCACAGTGCGTACTCCCGGCAGCGAGCGCGGTAAACCCGCCCCCGATGCCCTGCTGCTGGCCCTGGTCGAGCTCGGGGTGGATCCGGCACAAGCCGTCTACCTCGGGGACATGGCGGTAGACCAGGAGGCCGCCTTGCGCGCAGGCGTGCGGTATATCCACGCCGGATGGGGATACGGGGCTCCCACCACACCGTCTCCCGTGGTCGTGGAGACTCCCGCCCGCCTCGTCCAGATCGGGCGGAACCTACAGGCTCCCGCGGCGTCCTCACCGGTTCCCTTGAGGAGCCCCAGATGACCACTGCCGACGACCTCACGCTGATCTTCTCAGGGCGGCCGTCAGCCACGCCGAGCTGGGACCTGATGCGCACCGCGAGCCTCACGCCCTCAGCAGCGGGACCGCGCATCCGCGTGGAGGAACTCGACGTGGACGAGATCGATCCCGACGAGATCAAGCGGCATGTCGAGCACGTGATGGACGAGCTCGGATCGTTCGCCTCGGAACTCGCCGCGACACCGGGAGGCGCCTCGTGGCTGCACGTCCACCAGGTGCCGGTACGGCGGCTGGTCTCCCAGGTCGTGCGTAAACTGCTCGCCCTGTCGGCCTGGCCGCCGTTCGCGGGCGCCCCCGGTCCCATCGCCGTCCCGCCCGGACAGACGCTGATCGGCGAGCGCGACAGCAGCTCCCAGGAGTACCGCTCCTACACGGTCACCTGGCCGGGAATCGCCTACCTCCTCGGTGCAGAGGTCTCCGCCACGCCGACGCCGCCACCCCGCTCCTTCGCCAGTGCAGAGATCCGGGACATCCACGTCTCCCCGACGGCGGCGGTGGTGGCCGTGTCGTGGTCGTCGCGCCACGCCGGGACGCTGCTCCCGGTCCTGGCGGAGGTAAGCCGCCATGGACAGCGGAGCCTGCTGCTGGATCTGGCCACCGACCCTGCACAACGGTGCCCGAAGGTCGATGATCCGCTGATCACGGTCCACCGGATTCCCCGCGGCCGACTGCTCGCCCCCGGAGGGCTTCTTGCAACCACCCTCCATGCCATGCGGCAGCCGGGCGACGGCCAATCCGTGCTGATCGGAGCGCATCGGATCCTCCTCGGCCGGCTGGCTGGCCTCGCGGCCCGGCTGCTGGAATACAGCGCGGGATGCACTCAGCTGTCTTGGTGCGCCACCGTGAACACCGAAGCATGGCTGGACGGTGTTCTCGCCGCCACCCGGCCCGCGACGATGCTGGTCAGCAATGACACGAGCCCTCTTGGTGCGCTCGCCGTACATACCGCCGACCGGATCGGCGTGCGGACCGTCTACGTGCAGCACGGAGCGTGGATTCCCGGATCGGTGGCCTGGCCCGCCCTGCACTGCCGTCACATCGTCGTCATGGGTGAGCGGGACGCCACGTCGGCCGCCGGGTGGGTACGGCGTGACGACGCCGAGATCCACGTACTGGGCCAGCCACGTTTTGACGCACTCGCCTCGGTGGATCGCCCACGTCAGCGCCGCTACCTGGAGAGCCTGCTCACTTCGGAAGGCGGCCGACCACCGGAACGGATCGTGCTCTGGGCCTGCCAGCCGTTCTCCCGCAGCAGTCTGCGCGCCCAGGCGGAGATCCTCCTACGTGGAATGCAGGCAGCGGAGGGCAGCTGGAAACTGGTCATCACTCCTCATCCTGCGCAGGACCCGCACGTGTTCGAGGCTCTTTCCGGGTTGAAAGTGGCCGTCGCCGATCCGGCGACAGGGGCACGCGGCTGCCTGGCCGGCTCCGACGCCATCGTGACGGTCTCCTCCACCTGTGGCATCGAAGCGATGCTGCTGGACGTTCCGGTGCTCGAACTCCGCCTGCCCGGCGAGCAAACCCTCGGTCTGGCCGAACATCAGGCGGCGCGTGCCTGCGCGGATGCGGCCGATGTCGCCGCGGCCCTGTCTCACCTGGCCGCATCCCCTCATCAGACACCCGTCCCCGGCAGGGCGAAGAACGCCGTGTGCCGCTGGGACGGTGCGACCGCTGCCGCCGTCGCGAAACTCGTCCTCGGCCCGTCGAGCTGACCTCGTACGGCCCGCATTTCTCGACAACAATGCCCCGCTGATGGCGGGCCAGGAAGGAAAACCCTGATGATGACCTTGACGGCCGACAGCGTCGCCGGGCTGTTCGGCGGGACGGTAGCTCTGGCCATGAACGGCGGGCGGACCGTCAGCCCGCGAGGCATGGCCACGCGAGAGGTTCTGGACGTGAACCTCAGGCTGACCCGGCCACGGGCCAGACTGCTGTTCGCCCCGCCGGCCCGCATCCTCAACCCGGCCTTCGCCATCGCCGAGACCGTGTGGATCCTGTCCGGCTCTGACGACCCATGGATCTTCGATTTCAATGGACGGCTCCGCCAGTTCGCCGACGGGGGAGTCCTGCGCGGCGCCTATGGCCCGCGGATGCGCCGCTGGGGTGGGCGGATCGACCAGTTGGCACGGGTCATCGAGACCCTAAAAGCCGATCCGGACTCCCGCCGCGCGGTGGTTCAGCTGTACGACCCCACTCAGGACACCGCGGGGCATCGGGACGTCCCGTGCACCCTCGGCTTCCGCTTCCACCTGCGGCAGGGACGGCTGCACATGTCCACCACCATGCGCGGCCAGGACGTGTGGGTGGGCCTGCCGTATGACCTGTTCTTCACTACCACCCTGCACGAGCTGATGGCCGGATGGGTGGAGGCAGAGCTCGGCGACTACCACCACCACGTCGACTCCCTGCACATCTACGAACGCGACATCGACCAGGCCGCCACGCTGAGGGCGATCCCCGAGACGCCGGAACTCCCCGCGATGACCACACCGTGGCATGGCTTCGACGCGCTCCTGGTGCGGACCCAGGCGGGCGAGCTGACCGGCCATCCCGGCTGGGACACCGCGGCTGAGGTGCTCCACAGCTACCGGCTATGGAAGAGCGGCGACCGCGTCGGCGCCCAGCATCTCGCCGACCAGGCGCGCGGGCCGCTGGGGGAGGCGTTGCGTGCCTGGTACGAGGAACTGAGGTCGCGCGCGACGGCGGAGACCCGGTGAGCCCGATGACGACACCCCCCTTCCCGGTCGTGCTGGGCCTGTGCTCCTACACCCACGACTCCGCCGCGGCGCTGCTGGTGAACGGCAAGCTGGTCGGGTTCGTCGAGGAGGAACGCCTGTCGCAGATCAAGCACACCAGGGACTACCCCCACCATGCCGTCCGGTGGCTGCTGCGGGAGGCCGGCATCACCGCCGCCGACGTGGACGCGATCGCCTACAACTTCTGCGGTCCCCGCTACCTGGACGCCGTCCCCGACGCGGCTCGCCTGTTGCGCTCGGCCGAGACGCGGGGACGGGCGCTGCCCCGGGCGGCCGGATTCGCCAAGGTCGCCCTACGTACGGCCCGCCGTGTCCAAGTCTTGGGCCGGATGTTCCCAGGCGCGCGAGTACGGCCGGTCCTGCACCATCGGACCCACCAGATGTACGCCTTCGCCGCCTCCGGCTGGGACGCGGCCGCCGTGCTTGTCGTGGACAGCCTGGGCGAGACGCAGACAACCACAGTCGCCGTCGCCCGCCAGCGCACCCCCGGCCAGCCCGAGATCCGCGCTCTGCATGCCCTGCACGATCCCGCCTCGCTCGGCTACGCCTACGGCGCGGTCACCGAACACCTGGGCTGGCGGCGTGGAGACGAGGAGGGCACCGTGATGGCGCTGGCCGCCCTCGGCGATCCGGCGCGTTTCCGCGAGCTCTTCACCCGGGCCATCTGCCTTACCTCGGACGGTTTCACCCTGGACCCGAGGCTCTTCCCGATCCGGGTCCTGTCCTCCGGTTACCCTCGTCTGTCGCCCCGTTTCGTCGCCGAGACCTGCCCTTCCCGTCACCCGCACGCCCCCGTTGAGCAGGTTCACCGGGACCTGGCCGCCGCGCTGCAGGAACGCACTGATGTGGTCATGCTGCACCTGGCCCGCCGCGCCCGGGCTCTGACCAGATCACGCCGCCTGTGTGTCGGCGGAGGAGTGGCGGCCAACTGCGTCAGTATCGGCCGGATCATCGATGCCGGGATCTTCGAGGAGGTTTTCGTCCCGCCGGCTCCGGGGGATGCGGGAACCGCCATCGGAGCGGCTGCGGCCGTCCATCTCGATGCGGGTGGCCGACCGCTGTCCGGCATCGCCGGAGCTTGCTACCTGGGCCCGGCCTTCGCCGAACCGGAACTCGACCTGTCGCCATGGCCCACCCTCGCGCTGAAACACATGCAGGGTGACCCGGCCGAACATCTGGCCGAGCAGCTTGCGAGCGGACGCATCGTCGGGCTGTTCCAGGGGCGGATCGAAGCGGGCCCTCGGGCACTGGGCAACCGCTCCATCCTGGCCTCCCCTCTGAGCGAAGGCGTGGTCGAGCGGCTGAACGCCACAGTGAAGTTCCGCGAGCCGTTCCGGCCGTTCGCCCCGATGATCCTCGCCGACCATGCGGCCGACTACTTCACCCTCGGCCAGGACGCCCCGTTCATGTCCATGGCCTCCGGCGTCACCGATCTCGCCCGTACCCGGATCCCGGCGATCGTCCATGCCAACGGGACCGCACGGCTCCAGACCGTCACCAAAGATCAGAACCCCTTCATGCACGCCGTACTGGAGGCATTCGCCCGCCGGACCGGCGTCCCCGTCCTGATCAACACCTCCCTCAACGTCAAGGGCAAGCCCATCTGCGGAACGCCGCGGATGGCTCTGGACTGCCTGGCCGTCTCCGGGCTGGACGCGCTGCTCCTGGAAGGCAGGTGGGTGACGAAGTGATCATCGGATACAGCTTCTGGGGCTTCCTCGGCCCCGGGATCACCGACACTCCCGACGGAGGACGCAGCCACCGCCGTCCCCTGGTCGACGCGCTGATCGGGCGGGGCCACCGGCTGGTCTTCCTCCAGGCCGACCGCGACCGGCTGGAGGCCGGTGACGACCTCGGCGGTCGCTACGCCTTCGAGCGAGGTCTCCCCGAGATCGACGTGCTGTTCCTGGAATGGCGTTGGATCATCCCCGGCCGCAACACCACTTCGTGCGGGACTCCCGAACATACCTGCGACCTGCACCGGCAGCACGAACTCCTGGATCACTACACCGTTGTCCGGAGCACCCCGACGGTGATCTGGGACAAGGACCGGCAGCTGCCCGCCGGTAGCCCGTGGCGCCACCGGCCCGGCGTGATCGTGTGCGAGGCCGCTCTCGCGCCGACCGCCGGAGCGCACAGCCTGCTGTTCCCTGTCGATGACGCGTTGTTGGACAGCGCCGATCCGCGTGCCCTGGCGGCTGCTTCTCGGCCGATCACCCTGGGCTACGTGGGCAACCAGTACGACAGGGACGAGGAGTTCGACACCTACCTGGCGTCCGCCGCCGAACGCTTCCCGCACCGGGTCGCCGGCAAGTGGCCCGACACCGGCCGCTGGCCGTACGTGATCTTCCTCGGGAGGATTCCCTTTCCTCAGGTGCACGAGCTGTACGGCGGCGCGCTGGCGACCGTGCTACTCCTGCCCCAGAGATACGCGGCGGCCGGTCAGGTGACCCAGCGCATCTTCGAGGCGGTCTTGGCCGGATGCCTGCCACTCGCCCCTGCGGACATCTGGCACGTCGAACGGTTCGTCCCTCCCTGGCTGATCGTCCGCGACGGGACCGATGTCATCGGCAAGCTGGCCCGCCTACGTGCCATCGCGGGCAGCCGAGAGCACATGCGGCTGATCGCCGAATGCCTGCACCACCTGGAACTGTTCCGGCTGAGCACCCAGATCCGGGCCCTCGAAGCGGTGCTGGCCGACCTCGCCGGACCGCGGGCCCGTATCGAGGCGGTCAGTTCAGGAAGGGAAGTCAGATGATCCCTTCGCTTGCCTCGGGCAGTGGGTCCGCCGTACCCGAACGAGCCCACGCCGATGTCCGGTCGCAGGTCACCGCCCTGACTATCGTGGAGCATCATGCAGATGCAGAGGGTCGCCATCGTGGGTTGCGGAGGCAGCGGCAAGTCCCACCTCGCCCGCGAGCTGGGCAAGGTCGTGCACGCGCCGGTGACTCATCTGGACGTCGTCTACTACGACGACGCGTGGAATCCGCTGCCACCCGAGAAGTTCGAGGCGCTCCAGCGCGACCTGGTCCGCGGCGAGCGCTGGGTGATCGACGGCAACTACAACTCCACGCTCCAGGTGCGGCTGGAGGCCTGCGACACCGTGATCCTGATGGACGTGCCCACCGTCGTGGCGCTGTGGGGAGTCTTCTCCCGTCAGCTCAAGCACGGCCACGGCCAGGACCGGGACAGCGGGATCTACAACCGCATCCACTGGGGGGTGCTGCGCTACGTGGCGACCTATCGGCGCAGGATGCGGCCCCGCGTGCTGGCCAAGATCAAGGAGTACGGCGGGCACGCCGACGTGATACTGCTGACCAGCCGCCGTCACACTCGCCGCTGGCTGAAGCAGATAGCCGCACACCAGGCATAACGCGCTCCATCCCCCGTATCGGGAGGTGGAGCCGATGACCACCTCCACCAACCCCTTTCTCAACGCGACAGTGCAGGAGGAGCTGTACCGGCACGCCTCCCGACTGGCCGCTCGCACCTCGGCCCTGCACCGTGCCAAGACCCGGGGCCGGGCGGTCGCCGAGGTCATCGCCGACCTGGCCGCCGCGCATCTACCTGCCCCCGAGGTACCGCTGGTGATCGACGTCGGATGCGGGCGCGGGACCAGCAGCCGCGTCCTGGCCGAGCGCCTACGACCGAGACGGCTCATTGGTATCGACGCCTCAGCGGCGATGCTCGACGACGCCCGCGCCCGCCTCGGCGTCACGGACAGCGCGGTGTCCTTCGTCCAGGCGGACTTCCATCACCTGCCCGTACCGACGGGCGCGTGCACCGTGGCCGTCGCCGCGTTCTGCCTCTACCACGCACCCCGGCCGGAGGCGGTGATCGCGGAGATCGCCCGCGCTCTCACTTCGGGCGGCATCGCCATCCTGGTCACCAAGTCCGCTGACAGCTACCACGACCTGGACATCCTCGTCGCCGATGCCGGGCTCGATCCAGACGCGTCGTACCGGGAAAGCCTGTACGCGGCGGTACACAGCGGCAACCTGGCCGACCTGACCGAACCGGTGCTGCCCATCGAGTACTTCGAACACGAAGAGCATGGCTTCACCTTCACCGGCCTGGGGCACGTCGCCGAATACCTGGCCACCAGCCCGAAGTACCAACTTCCTGCAGAGTTGCGTGGCGACCCCACAGCCATCGCCTCCGCGCTGCGCACCCGCCTGCCGGACGAGCCAGTGAGCACCACCTCGGTCGTCACCTACCTGCTGGCCCGGAAGCCGAGAGGTGAGCGATGAACACGCCGGTCTTCACCAAGGTCTACAGCACCGAGGAGGAGCGCGCGCAGGCGGTACGGCACCATGCCTGGTTGGCCGAGCACGCCCTGCCGTTCCGGCAACCCGGTATCGAAGCGGTCGGAATGACGTCAATCGACTTCACCTATATTCACGGCCGTCACCCGGGTGTGCGGGACCTGCCGATGCTCGCAGCCCTTCTGGGAGACGCGCACGGGGCCGCCTGGGTGAGTGACCTGCATCGGGCACACCTGGGCGTTCCTCACCCGCTACCCGCAAACCACACGATGGCGGACTTCCTCGCTCCCCGCCTCGCCGCACTCGACGCCCGGCGCCGTACTCATCATCTGGCTGACGACGAAGACCTGGCCGCCGCGAAAAGGCTCCTGCACGCCGTCGCCATCGGACCGGCGGCGTTCTACAAGGACACCAACCCGCGCAACATCCTCATCACCGAGCAGGGTATCCCGATCATCGTCGACGTCGACGACCTCACCCTCGCCCCGTTCGGCTACGACCTCGCCAAGCTCGTCGTCACCCTGGCCATGACGTACGGCCCGCTCCAGCTGACGGCCATCCAGCATGCGCTCGCCGGCTACAACCAGGCAGCAACCAGACACGACGCCCGGCTGGGAGGCACCAGCATGACGCAGCTCCTCGGCCACGCCGAGCTGCACCGCATCCTCACCGCTCCCTACCTGGGACGAGGTGGTTACCGGCACTCCTGGCCGCAGGTGCGTCTTGTCATCGAACAGGAAGGACACGCATGATCGTCACCGAGCTGGTTTTCACCCGGCACGGGCAGGCCCGTTGTAACGTCGCGGGTCTGGTCGGTGGCCCGCGCACCTGCACCGGTCTGACCGAGCTGGGGCGGCGCCAGGCGACTCTGGCCGTGCGGCGGATCGCCACCGAGCACATCGACGCGCCCATCACCGCGCTCTACGCCGGGACCCGGCTCCGGCTCCGTCAGACCGGAGAGATCTACGCCGCAGCCCTGAACCTGCCGCTGATCATCGAGCCCGGCCTGGACGGGCCGATCCACGGGGACGCAGATGGCCAGCCCTGGCACGAGGTGAAAACCGGCTTCGGCGGAGGTCCGCATGCCCATCCCGACCGGCCATGGGCCATCGGATCCGATACATGGAACGGCTACCTGCGGCGGGCCGGAGCGTTCCTGGCCAGCCTGGTCGAACGCCACGACGGTGAGCGCGTCCTGTTCGCCGCGCACGGTGAGACCGTACTCGCCGCACATACCCTCCTGCTCGGCCTCCCTCCCAGGGCCGAGGCCGGGTTCACCGTCGACCACGGATCGCTGACCTGTTGGCAGCTCCATCTCAACAGGCTGGGCCGGCGCCGTTGGATGCTCGACCGCCACAACGACACCGCACACCTGGTAGCGCTGTGATCGCTGTCGAGGACCCGCGCCTCACCTTCGCCCGCCAGGCCCTCGGCCCGATCAGTTCCGTGCCCATGCCCGGGCTGCCATCGCACCTGCTGGCGCTCGTCGACGCCCGTGACGTCCTCCATGTGGTCAAGCGGCACACTGACGACGGTCGCTTCCGGCAGGAGGCACATGCCTATATCACTGTGGTCCCTCACCTGGGTGACCATGCCCCGAAAATGGTCGCGGCGGATCCAGTCACCCGCTCTCTCTTACTGACCCTGCTCTCCGGGCAGAGCGCCGTCGACCTTCCTCCCTGCTCACAGGCGGAGCGGGACGCCTATCACTCCGCCGGGACCACCCTCCGTGCTCTTCATCAGGTCGTGCCAGCGGAGTCCGAAGATGCCATCCCCGCCTATCTGGCAGGGCGGACCCGCTGGTGGACCGGACGCGCACACACCGCCGGGCTGATCAGCGTGGGCGAGCGGCGTACGCTGCTCGCCCACGCCGATGCCTTGGCCATCGCGGTTATGGACGGCGCGATCTGTCACCTGGACTATCAGCCCAGGAACTGGCTCGTCGGCTCGGATGGGGTCGTGCGCGTGCTCGACTTCGAGCATGCGCGGCTCGATGCCCGCGTCCGGGACTTCGCCCGGCTGGAACACCGCCACTGGCGGTTGAACCCCCACCTCCGCGAGACGTTCTTCGATGGCTACGGTCGGCCACCGGACGAGACCGAGCGCGATCTGCTCATCCGGTTCGGCGTCATCGAGGCGCTCACCGCGCTGGTCCGCGGACATGAGAGCGGCGATCCCCAACTCGCCGTACACGGCCGCACGCTGCTCGACCAGCTCATCTGACCACGTCATCCATCCAGCAGGAGACCTCCTCATGTCCGAGGCCCTATCCCCACTTTCCGACGAACACCTGGGAACACCGCTTTCCGGCGCATCCCTGGGAAGGCCGCGCCGAGCCGTCGTCACCGGCACCGCCGGATTCATCGGCTCCCATCTGGCACTGGCCCTGCTCCAGTACGGCGTGACTGTGATCGGGGTGGATCGCCGAGATGCCGGAGCCGACCACATCGCCGCCGCGAACCTGGCCGTCCTGCATGACCAGCCGGGATTCATCTCCATCACCGCGGACCTGCTCACCTGCGCCGTCGAACCCCTCCTACTCGACGCGGACGCGGTGTTCCACCTCGCCGGCATCCCCGGCGTGCGGCCTTCCTGGGGGCGACTACGTCGCCTGCAACATCCTCGCCACCCAGCGGATCATGGAAGCCGCCACCCGGCTCCGTGTCCCGCGGCTCGTCGTCGCCTCCTCCTCCAGCGTCTACGGAGCCACCGGCGGAACTCCGAGCAGGGAGACCGACCATCCACGGCCCGCCTCGCCGTACGCGGTCACCAAACTCGCCGAGGAACAGCTCTGCCTTGCACACGCCGCCCGTCCCGACTGCGCCACCAGCGTCGTGGCGCTGCGCTACTTCACCGTCTTCGGGCCGCGCCAGCGCGAGGACATGTTCATCCACCGCGTTCTCACCGCGGCTATGGAGGGCCGGGTCGTACGGCTATTCGGCGACGGCAACCAGCGCCGTGACTTCACCTACGTCACCGACGTCGTCGCCGCGACCATCGCCGCCGCAACGGCCCCTGCCGGCAACAGTGTGATCAACGTTGGCGGAGGCACCACCACCTCCCTGAACGAGGTCATCGACATCGCTCGTCGGCTCACCGGGGAGCCGGTTCTGGTCGAGACGGCCAGCACCCGCAACGGCGACGTCCCCGCCACGCACGCCGACCCCCGCACCGCGCGACGCCTGCTGGGCTGGCACCCCCACATCGACCTGATCACCGGCATGGCCGCGCAACTGGACTGGCTCGCCTCCCACCAGCACGCCGCCGCCTGAGCACATGCCGCCCGACTACCAAGGGAATTCCTTGTGGAGAGCTTCGAGAAAGCACGGTTGGATGCCTTCTTCCGGCGCGTCACCGAGCGCTTCCCCGACCCCGAGCCGGTCTCCTCCGTGATCATTACGCACCTGCTCGCTGAACGTCCGGCCTTCCTTCACGCGATGGCCCGGTTGACCCGCGTGGCGGCCGTTCTGCCCAAGCCCAGGTCCATCTTCGAGTCGGCCGCAGCCGAGGCCCGCAAGCACTTCACCCTCGATCCGCTCAGCCGGACCCGATTCGCCGATCCCGCCAGCGCGCTGAACTACCTGGAGGAGACCGCCGCCGGTCAGGACCTGCTGCTGCTCGACATCGGCGGCTACTTCGCCGCCAGTCTGGAGGTGGCCTGCGCGCAGTTCTCCGGCCGGATCCGTGGTGTCGTCGAGGACACGGAGAACGGTCTGCAGCGCTATCTAGCGCTCGAAAAGCTGCCCTGCCCCGTCTACTCCGTGGCCCGTTCTCCGCTCAAGGAACCTGAAGACCATCTGGTCGGCCACTCGATCGTGTTCTCCACCGAGGCCCTGATTCGCTCCCGCGGCGACATCCTCGGCAGCCTCGACGCTTGCGTCATCGGGTACGGCAAGCTGGGTGGCTCCATCGCCCGGATGCTCCATGCCAAGAACGTCCGGGTCACCGTCTACGACGACGACCCGGTCAAGCGGGTCCAGGCTCGCTCCCACGGCTTCCACGTGCCGGTCACCCGTGCCGAGGCCATCCGCGGGTGCGGGCTCATCGTGTGCGCCACCGGAAACCTCGCCCTGAGGCACGAGGACTTCACCGCGCTTCCGAACGGCGCCTACATCGCCTCGGTCACCTCTTCCGAGGACGAACTCGAACTGACCGCCCTCACGCCTCTCTACCGTCGCGCCGAGGTCGGCCCCCATGTCACCCGGTACTCCACCACCGGCCACTACTTCTACGTCCTGGCCGACGGCAACGCCGTCAACTTCCTGCACGGCGCGACGGTCGGCCCCTACATCCACCTCGTGCAGGCCGAGATACTCGCCGTCACCGCCCTCCTGACCAGTGACGACCATGCCCCCGGCCTGCATGAACTCACCATCGACGCGCGTCAGGTCATCGCGGAGATCTGGCTCGACTACTTCAAGAGGTGACCCACATGTCCATCAGCCATGACCACATCCGCGCCGCTCTCGACGCCTATCTCGCACGCCACCCGGACGAGCGCGGAGCTCTCATCCCACTGACCGAAGCTCTGATCGCGCCCGGTCACCTTGCCAGCCGAGGTACCTTCACCGGCCACGTGACCTGCAGCGCTGTACTCATCGACCGGTGCGGGCAGGTCCTGCACATCCACCACAATGCCCTGGATCGGCTCCTCCTGCCCGGCGGCCACCTGGAGAGCACCGATGCCGACCTCCCGGCTGCGGCGCTCCGTGAACTCACCGAAGAGACCGGCATCCCCGTAGACGCGATCAGCCGCGACTTCACCATGGACGGGATGCCGCTGGACATCGACATCCACACCATCCCCGCCAACCCGGCCAAGTCCGAGCCCGAGCACCTGCACTTCGACTTCCGCTTCGCGTTCCGGACCACCGGCCGGTGCGATATCGACATCACTCTGCAACCCGAGGAGGTTGGCGGCCACCGCTGGGTGGAGCCCGTCGACTGCTCCTCACCCGGCGTCGCGGCGAAGCTCGCGATGCTCCTGTCCTCGTAGACCCTCTTCGTTCAGGAGTCGTACTCATGTCCTTATCGGGAGGCACCGTCCCGCACCACGTCGCCGTGATCCCCTGCCGGTACGGCTCAACCCGGTTCCCCGGCAAGCCGCTCGCACTCTTGGGAGACAAGCCCCTGATGTGGCACGTCTACCAGCGCTGCCAGCAGGCCGAACGCATCGTGGAAACCTTCATCGCCACCGATGATCCGCGCATTCAAGAAGAATGCCGCCGGCTCGACATGGCCTGCCTGTTGACCGGAGACCATCCCACCGGCACCGATCGGGTCGCCGAATGCCTCCGCTATGTGAAGGCCGATGGCTACATCAACGTCCAAGGCGACGAGCCGTTCGTCTCTCCGGCCGCGATCGACGCGGTTTCTCACGCTCTCGCGCTTTCTGATCCGCCGGTCGCCGCAGTCAACGCCTGTGCCCCGCTGCGGGAGGCCGCCGCCGTACTCGACCACAACGTGGTCAAGGTCGTCACCCGTGCTGACGGCGGTGCTCTGATGTTCTCCCGGCAGCCCATTCCGTACCCTCGCGACTCGCGTCCCGTTTACGTCCGGCAACTGGGCCTGTACGGGTTCACTGTCGCGGCCCTGGAGAGATTTCGCGCACTGCCTCAGGGCGTGCTCGAACAGGCCGAGGGTGTCGAGATGCTCCGCTTCCTCGAACACTCCATGGAGGTCAGGGTCCTGCTTGTGGAGGATGACGGCATGGCCGTGGACACTCCGGAAGATCTCAGACGGGCCCGCCTGTCCTTGGACGCGGCTCCTCCAGCTGACGGTAGTGGCTGGCCCAAGGATGTGACTTCATCCGCAGGGATACCGAGGCTGTAATGGCCGACCGTAGTGGGGGGCAAGGTCATCGAGGGCGCCCGAGTGTGGTCCTACAACCTCGGGATCCGGCAGGGCGAGCACAGGCCGACCCACCTGGCCGCCGCGGGGCCGGTCAGGGGTGACGTGTTCCCAGCCGGGCGGGGCCGGACTCCCGTGGCGTGGGACAGTTGGCTTCATGCGTGTGGGGATCCTGGGCCCGCTGGAGGTGACGGCGGGCGGTGAGAGCGTCGAGATCGGCGGCGTCCGGCTCCGCGTGCTGCTGATCCGGCTGGCCGTGGGAGCGGGGAGGGTCGTCACGGCCGACGAGCTGTCGGACGCGCTCTGGCCGGAGGAGCAGCCGGCCGACCGCGCCAACGCGGTGCGGTCGCTGATCGCCAGGCTGCGCCGTGCCTTGCCGGACGCGTCGGTGCTGCGGTCGGCTCCCGGCGGCTACCGGCTCGACCTGCCGCCGGACGCGGTCGACGCGCACCGGTTCGAGCGGCTGGCGCGAGCGGGGAGGCGCGCGCTGAACGGCGGGGATCCGGCCGCCGCCGCCCCCCTGCTCGGTGAGGCGCTCGCGCTCTGGCGAGGTCCCGCCTTGGCGGACGCCTCCGGAGCCTCCTTCGCCACGGCGTACGCGGCCGGGCTGGACGAGGCGCGCCTGGCCGCGCTCGAGGACCGCGCCGAGGCGGAACTGGCGTCCGGGCGCCATGCCCACCTGGTGGCCGAGCTCTCCGAGCCCGCGGCCCGTCACCCGCTGAGGGAGCGGCTGCAGGGACTGCTGCTGCGGGCGTTGCACGCCCAGGGGCGTCAGGCCGAGGCGCTGGCCGGCTACGAGAGGATCCGGCTCCATCTGGCGGACGAGCTGGGGGCCGACCCGGGACCTGAGCTGCGGGAGATTCACCTGGCGCTGCTTCAGGAGAGCCCGGCGGAGCCCGTTCGCCCGCCGAACGGCAACCTGCGGACCGCGCTGACCAGCTTCGTCGGCCGGGCGGCCGAGGTGCGGCGGGTCGGCGCGTTGCTGGAGGAAGGACGGCTGGTCACGCTGGTCGGTCCCGGCGGGGCGGGCAAGACCCGGCTCGCGACCACCGTCGCCGGAAGGATCGCCGAGCGGCGGCCGGGTGGCGTCTGGCTGGTGGAGCTCGCGGCGGTGACCGATGCGGCCGACCTGCCCCAGGCGGTGTTCGGCGTGCTGGGTGTCAGGGAGACGGGCTCCTTCGACGCCCAGAGCACGCCCAGGGACACGATGAGCCGCCTGGTCGAGGCGCTCTCGCGCGCCGAGACGGTGATCGTGCTGGACAACTGCGAGCACCTGGTCGAGGCCGCGGCCCACCTGGTCGAGGACCTCCTGGGGAGGTGCCCGAGGCTGCGGGTGCTCGCCACCAGCAGGGAGCCCCTCGGGATACTCGGCGAGGTCCTGTCTCCGGTCGCCCCGCTTGGACTGCCCGAGCCGGGCGCCTCCACCCAGGAGGCCGGGACCAGCCCGGCGGTGCGGCTGCTCGCGGACCGGGCCGCCGCGGTACGGCCAGGCTTCGCGGTCACCGGGGAGAACGTCGCGGCGGTGGTGGAGATCTGCCGTCGGCTGGACGGGCTGCCGCTGGCGATCGAGCTGGCCGCCGCGCGGATGCGTTCGCTGACCGCGCCGCAGGTGGCCGAGCGCCTCGGCGACCGGTTCCGGCTGCTGACCGGCGGCAGCCGTACCGCGTTGCCCCGCCATCGGACGTTGCGCGCGGTCGTCGCCTGGAGCTGGGACCTGCTCGACGACGACGAGCGCCGGTTCGCGGAGCGGCTCGCGGTGTTTCCCGGCGGGATCTCGGTGGAGGCCGCCGAGCGGGTGTGCGGGGAGCCGGGTACGGCCCTGGACCTGCTCGGCGCGCTGGTGGACAGGTCGCTGCTGCAGGTGGTCGAGGCGCCGCAGCCGCGCTACCGCATGCTGGAGACGATCCGCGAGTACGGGCTGGAGCGGCTGGCGGAGAGCGGAGAGGTCGCCCAGGTCAGGGCCGCGCACGCGGCGTACTTCCTGGACCTCGCCGAGACGGCCGAACCCTGTCTGCGCGAGGAACGGCAGCTGGTCTGGCTGGCCGTGCTGGATGCCGAGCGCGACAACCTGCTCGCCGCCCTGCACTTCGCCGTCGACGCGGGTGACGCCGACACGGCGGTACGGCTGGCCGTCGCGCTGAGCGTCTTCTGGATGATCCGCGACAACTACGCCGAGGCCGTGGGCTGGCTCCGTCTCGCCCTCGACGTTCCAGGCGAGGTGTCCTCGGAGCGCCGGCCGGTCGCCACCCTCCTCCACATGCTCAACAAGATGCTCTCCGGCGACCAGGTGAACCTGCGGGACACCGTCGAGCGGCTCCGGTCGCTGGCCGCCGCCGTCGATCCCGACACCGAGGACCCGTTCCTCGCCCTGCTCGAACCCGTCCTCGCGATCTTCACCGACGACGCCGTCCGGGGCGTGGCCGCTGTCGAGCGGCGGCTGTCGCATCCCCACCTGTGGACCCGTGCGATGCTCTTCAGGATCAGGGCGGCCCTCCTGGAGAACGAGGGAGACCAGGCGGGCGCACGCCGCGACCTGCTCAGGGCCGCCGCCGGTTTCCGCGACCTGGGGGACCGGTGGGGGCTCGCCCAGGTACTGGGCCCGCTGGCGGAGGCCAATCTGGCGTTCGGCGACTTCGACGAGGCCGTCGAGGCGCTGGAGGAGTCCATCCGGCTGCTGCACGCCCTCAACCCCGATGACAACGCCGACCACCAGCGGATCACGCTCGCCGCCGCGCGGGCGCAGCAGGGCGATGTGGAGAGGGCACGCGCCGAGTTGCTGGCGATGGCGGAACCCACGGCGCGGCAGTGGTCACAGCGGCACGTCGCGTTCGCCCGGCTCGCGCTGGGCGATCTCGCCCGCCATACGGGTGCCCTCGACGAGGCGGCGCGGCACTACGACGCGGCGGCGACCGGCACCAAGGACATTGTGTTCGTCGCCCCGCAGTTCCACGCACTGATCCTGCAGGCGATGGTCCATCTGGCGATCGATCGGGACGATCCGGTGACCGCGGAACGGCGGCTCGACGAGGCGATCGACTGGGCCCTGGAAGGGAAGGACATGCCGGTCCTGGGCCGCGTCGGCATCGCCGCGGCGGCCCTGCGAGCCTGGCGAGGTGACCTGACCGGCGCGGCGGAGATTCTCGGCGCCGCCGAGCGGCTCCGAGGCGCCCCCGACGGGTTCAACCTTGAGATCGCCCGGCTGACCCGGCGGCTCAGAGACGAACTGGGCGACGCCGCCTACGACGCCGCCCACGCGCGGGGGATGGCACTCGACCGTGCCGCCGCACTCGATCAGGTACGGCGGCGGTAGGCGCGGACCGCCAGCGGCGCGAACACCGCCAGGAAGAGCGCCGAGGACAGCAGCGTCCACATCACCGGACCCGTCGCCGGCCCGCCCAGCATCAGGGCGCGCGAGGCGTCCATCGCGTGCGCGACCGGGTTGATCTCCACCCAGGTCTGCAGCCAGCCGGGGAGGGTCTCCTTCGGTGTGATCATGCTGGTGCCGAAGGTCAGCGGGAACAGCACGATGAAGGCCGTCCCCTGCACCCCGCCCGGGTTGCGCATGAGCATCCCGATCAGGACGAACGCCCAGCTCAGGCTGAACGCGAAGAAGATGGTGAGCAGGCACGCGGCCAGCACCGACAGCAGGTCGGTCTGGATCCGGAACCCCAGCAGGAAGCCGCAGCCGAACAGGGAGACGACGGCCACCAGATAGCGGATCAGGTCGCCGAGCACCGAGCCGATCAGCGGCGCGGACCGGCCGATCGGCAGGCTGCGGAACCGGTCGAAGACCCCCTTGCCGATGTCGGTGTTGAGGTTCACCCCGGTGGCCATCCCGCCGAACGTCAGCGTCTGCACCATGATGGCGGGAAGCAGGAACTGCAGGTACTCGTGGGTGGAACCGGCCACCGCCCCGCCGAGCAGATAGACGTACACCAGCACGAAGACGATCGGCTGCAGCGTCACGTCGAGCAGTTGCTCGGGGGTGCGCAGGGTCTTGGTCAGGCTTCTTCTGCCGAGCGCGAGGCTGTGCCGTACCAGCCCGAAGGGCCGGGTCTGGACGGGGGCCGGTGCCTGCGCGCGTTCCACGGTGAGGGTCATGCCGCGTTCTTCTCTTCGGCGTGGCGTCCGGTGAGCGTGAAGAAGACCTCGTCCAGGCTGGGCAGCCGGAGGCTGAGCTCGGTGACCGAGATCCGCTCCTGGTCGAGCCGCCGTACGATCTCGGTGAACGCGGTGTCGCTCTCGACGGGAACGGTGATCACGCCCTGGCCGGGTGATTCGGGGGCGCGGCCGACCACCGCGCCGACGAGCGCGGCGGCGTCCGCCAGCCGGGCCGGGTCCGCGGGCCGGACGAGGATCGTCTGCCCGCCCACGACGTGCTTGAGCTCGGCCGGGGTGCCGTGCGCGATGACCCGTCCGTGGTCGATGACCGAGATGTCGTCGGCCAGGGCGTCGGCCTCCTCCAGGTACTGCGTGGTCAGCAGCACGGTGACCCCGTCGCCGACCAGCGAGCGGATGATGTTCCACACGTCGTCCCGCTTGGCCGGGTCCAGACCGGTCGTCGGCTCGTCGAGATAGATGACGGCGGGACGGCCGACGAGACCGGCGGCCAGGTCGAGGCGGCGCCGCATGCCGCCCGAATACGTCTTGGCCGCCCGCCCGCCGGCCTCGGCGAGCCCGAAACTCGCCAGCAGCTCCGTCGCCCTGGCCTTCGCCTCGCTTCGGCGCAGGTCGAGCAACTCCCCGATCAGCACGAGGTTCTCCATACCGGTGAGGTCGTCGTCGACCGACGCGTACTGCCCGGTCAGCCCGATCAGACGGCGTACCCGGGCGGCGTGCCGTACGACGTCGAGCCCGCCGACCGTGGCGTGTCCTTCGTCGGGTCGCAGCAGCGTGGCCAGGATGCGCACGGCCGTGGTTTTGCCCGCGCCGTTCGGCCCGAGCACCCCGAGAACCGTGCCCTGCCGGGCGGCCAGGTCGATCCCGGCGAGCGCGGTCGTCTTCCGGTAGCGCTTGACCAGTCCCTCCGCCTCGAAGGCAAGGGGCATGATGTCCTCCACAGTGGTGGTCCTGAGTGGTGGTCTTGACCCCACGCACCCTGACCGGCACGCATGTCAGCCGTGGCACAGATCCATGTCAGCGGGCCGCCCGGTCTGACACGCCCTGGGAGGACCGAGTGGATTTATTCGCTCTCCGGCCCGCATCCCGGTAGCGCGGGAAGGAGTGCAGGCACGAGACTGATCCGGGTACGCGGAGCGGCGGAGGTGGGATGGCGACGACACACATCGAACCATTCGAGGCCGCGCGACCGGGGCGGCGGCCGGAGTTGGACGCGATCCGCACCCTGGTGGTGGTCGGGCTGGTGTTCTTCCACTCGGCGCTGGTGTTCGACACCCGTGACGACTACTACGTGAAGAACGCCGAGACCACCGACGCGACCACGATCGCCGCAGGTCTCGGCGTGGTGTGGGCGATGCCGATGCTCTTCCTCATCGCCGGTCTCGGCTCGTGGCACTCGCTGCGCCGGCGCGATCCCGCCGGATTCGCCGTGGAACGGCTGCTGCGGCTCGGCGTGCCGCTGGTGTTCGCGACGCTCACCATCATCCCGGTGCCGCAGTGGCTGCGGCTGCGGGCCGACCCTGACTATCACGAGTCGTACCTGCGGTTCCTGCCGCGCTTCTTCGACGTGCGCCTGGATCTGGCGGAGTTCCCCTTCGTCATACAGGGCGAGCACTTCGAGGTCGGGCACCTGTGGTTCGTGCTGATGCTGCTCGCGTTCTCGCTGCTGCTGGCGCCGCTGGTCCGCTGGTTCCCCCACGACCTCGGCCGGCGGATCCGTGACCGGCTGGCCACGGCGGTGCGGCGGCGCGGAGCGGTGCTGCTGCCGGGTGTCCCGGTCGCGGTGGTCAGCGCGCTGGCCGGCCTGGAGGAGGGGTTCGCCGCGTGGAGTCGCTGGGCGTACCTGCTGTTCTTCCTGTACGGGTTCGTGCTCGCCGCCGACGAGCGGTTCCGGGCGGCGATGCGCCGGGACGCGGTGCCGGCCGGAGTGCTCGGCCTGACCCTGTTCCTGATCGGCATGCCGGGTTTCCTGATCGCGGGCAACACTCCCGGAGGCGACCCCTTCACGGACCTGACCGCCCTCTCGATCGGTGTCCGCACCCTGTACGGCATGGCGGGGTGGTGCTGGCTGGTCGCGATCCTGGGACTTCTCGACCGTCGTCGCGGGGCACCGGCCGCCGCGCGGGACACGCCGGACGGCCGGGGCCGGCGGCTGTACGGCTATCTGGCCGTCGCCGCGTTGCCGCTGTACGTCCTGCACCAGCCGATCGTCGTCGCGGTCGCGTACGGCGTGGTCGGCTGGCACGCGCCGATCGTGGTCAAGTACCTCGTGATCGTCGCGGCCTCGCTCGCCCTGACCGTGGCCGCCTACGACCTGCTGGTGCGCCGTACCCGGGTGACCCGGTTCCTGTTCGGGATGCGTGGGTAGCGGACCGCCCTCGGCGCCGACGCCACCGCGGTCACGTTCCTCCGCCATTCCGGAGCACTCGCCGCCGCGCAGGTCGGAGAGGCGTTTCGCCGAGTGGCGGATGTCCTCGAAACGGACGGTGCAGCCCTGGCCGGTCGGCTCCTGTGACGCTCCTCCCCAGCTGTTTCATCTGCAACTGCCCTATCATTGAGCATCGATTTACTTATTTCTTCATCGCCCACCGAGCCGGGGATGATTTCAGGAGTGTTCATGGATCCGTCGTTGATCGCGATTCCCGCCTACCTGCTGCTGATCGGCTTGGAGATCTTCGCCTTCCACCGGGAGGAAGATGCCGAGCAGAGGGGATACGGGCTGAAAGACACCCTCACCAGCATGGTGATGGGTGCGGGGTATGCCGTGATCGGCCTGATCTGGGTAGCCGTTTCCGTGATCGTTTGGGAAGCCGCCCACGCGCTGACCCCGCTGAGGATCGAGGTCACCTGGTGGTCCTGGCCGGTCATCATGCTGCTGGTGGATCTCTGCTATTACTGGGAGCACCGGGTCGCCCATGAGGTGCGGATCTTCTGGGCGAGCCATGTGGTCCACCACTCCAGCCAGTACTTCAACTTCTCGACGCCGATCCGCCAGACGTGGACCGGAGTCCACCGCATAGCCTTCCTGGCGCCCGTGGCTCTGGCGGGATTTCCCGTGTACGTGATCCCGCTGGCATTCGGGCTGAATCTCGTCTACCAGTTCTGCCTGCACACCAAGCGCATCGGCCGTCTGCACCCGATGATCGAATTCGTTTTCAACACGCCGTCCCATCACCGAGTGCACCACGCCGTGAACGACAAGTACCTCGACCGCAACTACGGCGGCATCCTCATCGTCTGGGACCGGATGTTCGGCACCTTTCAAAGTGAGGATGAAGAGGCCGTCTACGGTCTGACCAAGAACATCAACACCTACAATCCATTGAAAGTCGCCTTTCACGAGTACATCGACATCGTCCGCGACGTCAACATGGCGCGCTCGTGGAAGGAGCGCTTGGGATATGTGTTCGGCAGGCCGGGCTGGCAGCCCAGACAGGGCTCGGAACTCGAGTTCGTCCCGGCCATGCAGTCCTGACGTCGTTCCGCGCTCCTCGGTGTCACGGGAAAGCGCGTCTTTCCACTTATGACGAAGCCGGGACCGGCGTCGGATCGGGTTCACTCACCGTTCCGCAGGTCGGAGAGGCGTTTCGCTGAATGCCGGATGTCCTCGAAGCGGACCGTGCAGCCCTGGCCGGTGGGCGACTGCGCCAGGAAGCCGATCTCTGGGTCTCCGTCGAGCGCGAAGTACCTGGTGAGCTGCCAGAAGTCGGTACCGGTGGAGACGTGGAAGGCGAAGGCGGAGCCGATCCGGGAGATTCGCAGCCGCAGGTCGTCGCCCTCGACGGTGAAGGAGTTGCAGTCGTCGGACACCCCGCGGGTCACCACGGAGACGATCGTGGCTCTGCCCTGCGGGGACATCTCCAGGCAGAACTTCGCCCAGGTGCGCTCGTCGCCGTACAGCACCAGGACCCCGGCGTCGTAGGTGGTCAGCAGGTCGACCCTGACCCGGGCGCTCAGCGTGAAGTCGCCGTCCAGCCGCCCGACCAGGGCGGGGGCGTTGGCGAAGCGGTCGGGGCCGCCGGGGTCGGTGAACAGGTCGGTGTTCGGGCCCGCCTCGATGGCCAGCGCGTCGTCCCCGTCGACGCTCCACCCGACCGGCGGGTTCAACCAGCGCAGCGGAGCGGGGAAGGCGGGCAGAACGACCGGCCGGCTCATGGGATTCTCCTTCTCGTACGGGGCGGACTCGTCACCGGAGGCTCACCGGACGTCGAGTGTGATCCGCGTCCGGCAGCTGACGCCGGTCAGGCTGACTTCCGAGCAGCTTGTGGATCATCCTTGGCGTGCCTGATGGTACCGCTCCCACAAAGGCGGATAAAAGCACCTTGTCCGCATGTGGAATCCAGCAGCAGTCATCCGTCATCCGGCTCCGGTGAGCGCCCGATGGCTGCGCCGCAGGAAGTCGCGTACGGCCGCGTTCTCGGTGCGGGCGATCGCCGCCTGGTAGGCCGACGCCGCCTCGGCGGTGCGCCCCAGGCGGCGGAGCAGGTCGGCACGGACGGCGTGGAGCACGTGGTAGCCGTCCAGGTCGAGGCCGTCGACGAGGATGAGCGCCGCGTCGGGACCCTCGACCTCGGCCACCGCGACCGCGCGGTTGAGCGCCACGACCGGGCTCGGGGCGAGCGCCAGCAACTGGTCGTACAGCCGCAGGATCTGCCACCAGTCCGTGGCGGCCGGGACCGGCGCGTCGCTGTGGACCGCGTTGATCGCCGCCTGAATCTGGTAGGGACCCGGCTGGTCGCGCCGCAGGCAGCGCCGGACGATGGCCTGGCCTTCGGCGATGAGGTCGCGATCCCACCGGTCGCGGTCCTGGTCGGCCAGGAGCACCGGCTCACCGCCGGGGCCGGTGCGGCTGCCCCGGCGCGACTCGACGAGCAGCATGAGCGCGAGCAGTCCCATGACCTCCGGTTCGTCGGGCATCAGGTCGGCCAGCAGCCGGCCGAGCCGGATGGCCTCGGCGCAGAGGTCCTCGCGGACCAGACGCTCGCCCGCACTCGCCGTGTAGCCCTCGTTGAAGATGAGGTAGACGACCGCCAGTACGGCCCGGAGCCGGTCGGGGAGGTCGGCGTCGCGAGGGACCCGGTAGGGGATCCGCGCGTCGCGGATCTTGCCCTTGGCCCGGACCAGCCGCTGGGCCATGGTCGTCTCGGGCACCAGGAAGGCACGCGCGATCTCCGCGGTGCTGAGCCCGCCCAGGAGTCGCAGTGTCAGCGCGACCCGGGCGGCGGGGGCGAGCGCGGGGTGGCAGCAGGTGAAGATCAGGCGTAGCCGGTCGTCGCGCACGGGTCCCTCCTCTTGTCGGCCGTCGCGGGCGTGCAGCAGGGCGGCCTGGGCCTGCCGGTCCTCGCGGGAGGCCTCGCGGCGCAGCCGGTCGACGGCTCGGTTCCGCGCGGTGGTGATGATCCATCCCGCCGGGCTCGGCGGCGGTCCGGCCGACGGCCAGCGTTGCACCGCGACGGTGAAGGCGTCCTGGACCGCCTCCTCGGCGATGTCGATGTCACCGAAGACGCGGACCAGGACGGCCACCGCGCGGCCGTACTCCTCGGCGAACACGCGTGCGATCTCCGAGGGAGGAAGGGCCGGCCTGCCGGGCATCGGTGCGAGGCTCCCCATCTCACCGGCCCGGGAAGCCGAGGCCGGCCCCGGACGGCCTCGGGTTCCCGGTCGGCTGACGTGGCATCAGATCGCCTCGCCCTGGAACGGCCGTACCTCGACCGGCAGGGTGGTCGCGCGGGCGAGTTTCCGGCCCCATTCGAGCGCGGAGTCGAGGTCGGGCGCCCTGACGACGGTGAGCCCGCCGAGGTGCTCCTTGCCCTCCGCGAAGGGCCCGTCGGTCATGAGCACCTCGTCGTCCTTGACCCGCAGCACGGTCGCCGTGCTCGCCGGGTGCAGACCGGCGGAGAAGACCCAGGCGCCGGCGGCCCTCATCTCCCGGTCCAGGGCGTCGACGTCCCGCATGATCGGCTCCAGCGTCTCGGGCGGGGGAGCCTCTCCGTCGGGCTGGTAGATGCTGAGCAGGTACTGCTTCATCGGGTCCTCCTGGGCGAGTGCGACGCCACCGTCGGCGTCCTACCCATTACACGAACGGCGTCGGGCCGAATCGACATCGAGCACCCCCGTTCCGGGAGAATGTTTCCGGCCTCACGTTCACCGGCGAGCATCGGCCGCGAGGCGAGGGACCGGGTTTCCCCGGTCGTCGCCGGGTAGCACGAGGGCATACGCATCGGGAAGACGGAGATCAGGATCCTGGGCGGCTGGGCCGGGTGCCTGACCATGATCCTCGTCTCCGTGCTGCTCTCCGTCCTCCTGACGGTCCTGCTCAACCTGCTCCTTCGCTGACCGTTCACCGGGACCGTCGCGGCGGGGTCTTTTAATCTTCCCATGCTCTATAGTTCTTTAGAATATAGGCTGCAATGGATCAACTGGAGGACGCGATGTCGTACCCGGAGCCTCGTTACCTGGGCGAGGCGGGCGAGAGCAGTGGGTTCTTCCGGCCGGCGAGCGCGGGGCCGGACCTGGTGATAGGCGAAGGCGGGACGGAGGTGCGCTATCTGGGCACCGGCGCCTCGACGAACGGGCAGTTCGGTCTGTACCGCTGGGACATGGGAGCGAAGCCGTCCGGCCCGGACCCGCACTTCCACCGGACGATCTCCGAGTCCTTCTTCGTGCTCTCCGGGACCGTGCGGCTGTTCAACGGGGAGATCTGGACCGACGCGACGGCGGGAGACTTCCTGTACGTCCCGGAGGGCGGGGTGCACGCTTTCCGCAACGAGTCCGGCGAACCGGCCTCGATGCTGCTGCTCTTCGCACCGGGGGCACCCCGCGAGGGCTACTTCGAGGAGCTCGCCGAGATCGCGGCCAGCGGGCGCCGGCTCAGCGACGCGGAGTGGACGGACGTGTACCTCCGCCACGACCAGTACATGGTCTGACGGTCATGGCGGAGTTTCCCGAGGAACCGATCTACCGGCAGCTGGCCCGGATCGGCAGGACGCTGGCCAGTCCGGTGCGGCTGAGGCTGCTCGACGTGCTCGACCAGGGAGAGTGCACCGTCGAGCAGCTGTCCGAGGAGGCGGACATCCCGCTGAAGAACACCTCGGCCCAGCTGCAGCAACTCCGCGCGGCTCACCTGGTGACGAGCCGCAAGGCGGGTACCCGGGTCTACTACCGGCTGGCCGACGAGCGGGTCTCGCGCTTCCTGGGCGAGCTGCAGGACTTCGCCGCGGAAAGGCTCGCCGATCTGCGGGAGGCGGTGTCCGAGCATCTCGGCGAGGTCGCGGTCCTGGAGGCGGTGACCGCCGACGAGCTCGCCGGACGTCTCGACGACCCCGACATCGTGATCGTCGACGTCCGCTCGGCCGCCGACCACGCCCGCGGCCATGTGCCGGGGTCGGTGTCGATTCCGCTGGCCGAACTGCGGGACCGTCTCGACGAGCTGCCCAGGGACATGGAGATCGTGGCCTACTGCGGCGGCCCCTACTGCGTGGTCTCCCCGGAGGCCGTGCGCCTGCTCCGCGACCACGGCTTTCCGGCGCGCCCGCTGGACGGCGGGCTCACCCGCTGGCGACGCACGGGGAGACGACTGCAGACCGGTTCCGCCACGGCCCGGTAACGGGCCCGCGGCCGAATCGTCGGAGTAGATCACTACCGTTCCCGGCATGTTCGGTTCGCAGCAGCGGGCTGCTCTGTCGACTGCCGGGACGAAGGTCCCCGCGCCGGCCTCTTCGCGGCGGGTGGTCGTTGGTTCCGGGCGGTGAACGGTGCCGCTCTCCGGCTAGCTCCGGTGCCGGCGCAGCATGCCCGCTGCGAGGGGGGCGTCTGCGAAGTCACCGGCCGCCATGCGGGCGGCGACGGTGCGCCGGACGAGACGGTCGGCCAGGGCGGGGGCGTGCCTGCCCACCATCATCTCGACACGTCCCCGGCGGGTGGTCGCCACGTCACGGGGGGCGCGGCGGGCGGTGACCGCGCGGACGATCGCGTCGACCACGCCCTCGACGGGTTCCGGCCGAGACACCGCGTCCAGGGAGAGCCCGGCCTGTTTCGTGCTGTCGTGGATTGGGCTGCGGACCATGCTGGGGTAGACGGTCGTCACGCCGACGTGCGTGCCGACCTCAAGACGGAGCGCGTCGGCGTAGGCCGCGAGCGCGCGCTTGGAGACGCCGTACGCCGCCGCCAGCGGCAGCGGCAGGACCGCCATCCGTGAGGCGATGAAGACCACCTGCCCCCTGGCGCGTACCAGGTGGGGCATGACCGTCGCCGTCACGCGCCAGGCGCCGAGCAGGTTCAGCCGCAGCTGCGCCTCCACCTCGTCGCCCGGGGCGAGTTCGGCCGGGGCGGGCCCGCCCCGGCCGGCGTTGTTGATCAGCAGGTCGATGCCGCCGAGCAGGGCCGCGGCCTCCGCCACCGCGGCGTCGACGGACTCCTGGGAGGTGATGTCGCACGCGATGATCGGTATGTCGGGGCGGGCGGTGGGACGGACGACGTCCAGGCCGACCACCCGCGCGCCCTGGGCGGTGAACCGCGCGCTCATCGCCCTGCCGAAGGTGCCCGCCGCGCCGGTGACCAGGATCCGGCGCCCGGCCAGCGCGCGCGCCGGGGACGGGCGCAGCTCGCGGTTCACGACGCGGAGGTACTGGTCGACGTCGATCCGCATGTGGGGCCTGCGCTGTCCCCAGCGCCCCCGCGCGGCGTCGAGCTCGGCCGAGGCGATCCTCCGCGCGCTCTCCGGATCGGGCAACCGATGGGTTCCGGTCCGCACGGCGGCCACCAGGCGGCCCTGCGCCTCGACGACGGGCAACGCCGAGCCGGTCGACTGCATCAGCCCGACGTAGCTGATCGAGTCGTCGCCGATGGGGAAGACGTGGCGGTAGAGCAGCAGGCTCGCCGGGTCGGGCACCGTGTCCGCGTCGAGGAACGGGGTCACGGCCCGGTAGCCGGTGCACCACACGATGTGGTCCACCTCGTCCGCCTGTCCGTCGGCGAAGTGGACCCGGGAGCCGTCCAGGCGGGTGACGCCCTGCCGCGCGAGAATCCTTCCTCTCGCGATCAGCTCGGGAACGGAGTCGCTCAGGGTCGGGTGGTCCTGGAGCACACCCTGACGGGGGGCGGGGAGGCGCGGCCCGGCGGGTTTCCGGTCGGCGACCCTGAGCACCGCCTGGGAGACCACCTGGCGCACCCGCCAGGGGAGCAGGGCGGCGAGGGCACCGTTGAGCTGGTCGGAGGGGCGGCCGAGCAGCCGTTTGGGCAGCACCCAGACACCGCGCCTGGCCGAGAGCAGCACGGTGGACGCGTGGCCGACGAGCTCGGCGGCGATGTCCATCGCGGAGTTGCCGGTGCCCACGACGAGCACCCGCTTCCCGGCGAGCTCGGCGGGGGTGACGTAGCCGTGCGCGTGCGACTCGGTGCCGGTGAACGTCCCCGGGTACGGCGGTTCGGGGTGGCGGGGCTCGTGGTTGTGGCCGTTGGCCACCACAAGATGCTCCACCGTCTCGAGGTACGGCCCGTCGGGGCCGGTCAGCGCCAGCTCCCAGCCGTCGCCGGCACGCCGGGCCGATTCGAGCGTGGTGGCGAACCGGAAACTCTCGCCGACCCCGAAGTGCTCGGCGTACGACCGCAGGTACTCCAGCATCTGGGCGCGGGTCGGGTAGTCGGGCCACCCGGCGGGCATGGGGAAGTCGGAGAACTCCGTGCGCGGCTTGCTCGTGTTGAGGCGGAGACCCTCGTAGGACGCGGTGTCGGCGTCCAGCCGCCACAGGCCGCCGAGGGAGGTGGCACGCTCGACGCCGAGCACCGGCAGGCCGGCCTCGATGAGGGCCTTGGCCGCGGCTATGCCCGCGGCGCCGCCACCGACGACGGCGGTCACTCCCCGGCCAGGCGCACCGGCGGACACCTCCTCGGCCGGCGCTCCGGTGCTTCCGGCGGTCACTCCCCGGCCCGGTTCCGCTGAGCTCATCCGCTGCCTCCCATATTCCATCGAATGATGGAATATTAGCCGTCCGCGGCGCCCGCGCCAGGGGGTGCGTAGAGCCGGTCGACGAAACGGTGGGCGTAGGCGCGGAACTCGCGCCTCTCGCGATCCGCGGCCACCGGGTCGCCCCCCCGGGCGGTCAGGGCGGCCAGGGCGGTCACGTGGCCGTGGGCCGCCCAGACCAGGCCGCGCACGGTGATGTGCGGCGTCGGCTCGACGAGGAGGCCACGGGTGGCCGCCTCCAGCAGGGCCCGCTCGATCTCGCCGTAGATCGGCAGCGAGTACGCCTCGTCCAGCGACAGGTGGAGGCTGGGGTCCAGCCACCGGCGCAGCCACAGGAACGTGGTCTGGGGGTGGTCGTCGAGGAAGTCCACGAACGCGTCCACCAGGTCGTGCATGGCGCCCACCACGTCGGCCGCCGGTCCGGAACGCGCCGCGGCGAGGAGGGCGCGCACCGGCGGCGTGAGCGTCGCCCGCTCCAGCTCGAAGACGCGGGCGAAGCAGGCGTCGTACAGCGACGCCTTCGAGGGGAAGTGGTGGTGCACGCTGGAGACGTCGATCCCGACCCGGGCGGCGATGTCGCGCATGGAGACGCCGTCGGCCCCGTGCCGGGCGAAGAGGTCGGTCGCCGCCGCGAGGATGCGGTCGGAGGTGGACGGCGCGGACCTGTCCCTGGGCGGGCGTCCCCGGCGGCGGGCCGGGGGTGCGGAGACGTCTTCCTCGCTCTTCCTCATGCCGGACAGTCTGGCCGCGATGCCCCTACCTCGCAATCCATCAATGAGTGGATTGGCAAGGAAAGCGGCGGGTCCGGGGGAACCGGAACGCGATCTTGTCCTGCGATCCCGGCGAGGCACCCCTACAGTGGTGTGCCAATTGCCGGGTTCGGAGTTGATGGCGGGAGATCATGGGGGTTTGGGAGGGGGCGGCCGTGGTGCTCGCCGGGCGGTACCGGCTGGACGAGCTGATCGGCCGCGGCGGCACGGGCGAGGTCTGGCGCGGTTACGACCTGCGCCCCGGCTGGCCGGTGGCGGTCAAGATCCTGGCACCGCAGGTGGCCGACGCCGCGGTGCGCGAGAGGTTCGCCAGGGAGGCCAGGACCGCCGCGCGCATCGTCCACCCCAACGTGGTGACCGTGCTCGACATGGGCGAGCACGAGGGCCGCCCGTACCTGGTGATGGAGTTGCTGACCGGCCGGGATCTCGCCGCCGAGCTGGCCGAGCGCGGACCGCTGAGCGTGGCCGAGACGTGCCGCCTGGCGGGGCAGATCGCGCTCGGGCTGGACGCCGCGCACCAGGCCGGGGTCGTGCACCGCGACGTCAAACCGGCGAACCTGCACCTGGGCGCGGGCGGGGCGCTCAAGGTCGTCGACTTCGGTACGGCCAGGGTCGCGACCGAGGCCGCGATGCGACTGACCTCGGTGGGCACCGTCATCGGCACGGCCGCCTACCTGTCGCCCGAGCAGATCCGCGGCGAGCCTGGAGCCGCGGCCGCCGATCTGTACGCGCTCGGCTGCGTCTGCTACGAGCTGCTCTGCGGGCGGCCCCCGTTCGTCGGCACGGCGACGGAGGTGATCTCCCAGCACGTCGGCGCCCGGCCGGACCCGCCCGGCCGCTACCGGCCCGGCATCCCGGCGGAGCTGGAGAGGCTCGTCCTGGCCCTGCTGGAGAAGGATCCCGCCGCGCGGCCCACCGGGGGAGAGGTCGTCCGCGGGCTCCTGGCCGCGGCGCCCCGCAGGACGCCGCACGCGTCCGGGCCCCCGGCGCCGACCTCCGTCCTGCCCTCGGTGCCTCCCGTCCCCGAAGGGAAGGACGGCTCGCCGGTGGAGGCGTGGGTGGGGCGTGCCACGAGGTTCCTGCGGGAGAGCCCACCCGGCATGTTCGTCGCGATCCTGCTGGGCGTGGTGGCCCTGCCGGTGCTGGTGGCCCTGTGGGCGTCGGCCTCGCCGGATCCGGTGGGACAGGGCACCGCGGCGGTGCCACCCGCGATCACGTCGGCGGCGCCCCCGGAGCGGTCCGCGCCCGCGTCGCCCACACCGGCCGTCTCGCGGAGCGCGTCCGCGGCGCCGTCCCCCGCGCCCAGCCGGACCGCGCCGGCGGCGGGCGGATGGCAGGCGCGCCTGGCGGCCCTGGGACAGGCGGTCACCGCGCAGGAGCTTCAGGGGGGAATCGACCCCAAGACGGCCCGCAAGGTCCGCGAGAGGATCGTCAAACTCGCCGGGAAAATCCAGGAGGGCGACAACGGGAAGGCCCGTGACGAACTGCGCAAGCTCGGCCGTGAGCTGAGCGAGGCGCAGCGGAAGGGCAGGATCGCCTCGGAGGGGCCGCTCGTCGACTTCCTTCGAACCTCGGGGCTCACCTCCCAGGTGGACGGCCAGGTGGACGGTGACCAGTCCGGGCCGCTTCATCACAGCAGCGACGACGACGATGACTAGCGTGGGGCGGGGACGCCCGTCGTTCCCGGGTACTGCTGATGTATGACCGCAGAATCGAAGGATCCGCTGGCGGATCTCAACCCGTTCGACATATTCGACACCGAGGCCCTCCGCCTTGACCGCTTCTTCTCCGGGCTCGACGCGGAGGGCTGGCGGCGCCCTTCGCGGGCGGGGGGCTGGTCGGTCCGCGACGTGCTCGGGCACCTGGCGGGGGAGGAGCTGTACAACCACGCCTGTCTGGACGACGACATCGACGGGTTCGTCACGATGCTCAGGAGCGAGGGCGTGGAGGGCGGTTTCAACGCCTTCAACGCCTGGTGCGTGGAGCGCCGCCGTGACGTTCCGGTCGAGGAGGTGCTCCAGGAGTGGCGGCGCGAGAACGGGGAGACGCGCGAGCGGATGCGCGAGCTCGGCCGCGACGCCTTGCTGCCGACCCTCGCGGGACCGTACCCGGTGGGGTTGCAGACCTTCCACTACGACTCGGAGTACGCCACCCACGCCGACGACGTCGGCGCGCCCGTCGCGGAGGACGAGGAGGACGAGCGGGTCTGGTGGCGGGCGAGGGTGGGCGCGTTCGCGCTCGCGGAGCAGGGGTCGAAGGTCCAGGTCGAGCTGACCGCCGACGGGATCTGGGTGCACGCCTACGACATGAGCGAGCAGCTGGGGCCCCCGGCGTTCGTGGCGGCGACCGTCGGCCGCCTGCCGGACGACCACCCCGTCGACCATCCCCTCGACCGCAGGCTCAGGGCCGCCCTGCGCTGTCTGGCCTGAGCTTTCGGCGCTCCCCCCGGCACGTTCGTCCGGGTGTTCCCGCCGGGCCTCAGCGGTCGTCCTGCCCCTGTCGCCCCTCGCCCTGGCCACCGTTCCTGTCCTTGCGGCGCATCCGGTGCAGGGTGCCCGCCCGCGCGCGCTCCTCGGGGTGGGCGCGCACCCTGCGCAGGCTGAAGACGACGGTGACCAGCAGCACCAGGAAGATCACTACCAACGAGAGCGGGGTCGGGATCTCGGGGAAGGACGTGGAGACGTCCTCGTGCAGGAAGGCCAGGATGAGCTTCAGGCCGATGAAGCCGAGGATGACCGCCAGGCCGATCGACAGGTAGACCAGACGCTCCAGCAGGCCCTCGATCAGGAAGTACAGGGCGCGCAGCCCCAGCAGCGCGAAGGCGTTGGCGGCGAAGACGATGAGCGGGTGCGTGGTGACGCCGAAGACCGCCGGAATGGAGTCGAGGGCGAACAGCAGGTCGGTGCTTCCGATGGCGAGGAAGACCACGAACAGCGGGGTGACCATCCGCCTTCCGTCCTCGCGGACGACGAGCTTGCCGTCATGCAGGTTCTCGGTGACCGGGAGCGCCTTCGAGACGAAGCGGATCAGGGGGTTGCTCTCGATGTCGGGCTCCTCGTTCCGGTGCCGGACCAGCTGGATCGCCGTCCAGATCAGCAGCAGGCCGAAGAGCAGGAATGTGAAGGAGAAGAGGCTGATGGCCGCCGCGCCGACCGCGATGAGGACGGCGCGCAGCACGAGGGCGGTGGCGATCCCGAAGAGCAGCACCTTCTGCTGGTTCTCCGGGGGCACGGAGAAGCGCGCCATGATGATGACGAAGACGAAGAGGTTGTCGACGGAGAGGCTCTTCTCCACCAGCCACCCGGCGAAGTACTCGGCCGCGAGCGCCGACCCGGCCAGCCACCACAGGACCAGGCCGAAGGCGATGGCCACGCCGATGTAGAAGACGCTCCAGGCGGTGGCCTCGCGCATGCCCACGGCGTGTGGCCGGCGCGCCGCCACCACGAAGTCGAGGACGAGCAGCGCCATCACCAGAACGACGACCGCGATCCACACGCCTATCGAATCGATCGCCATCCGTGTCCCCTCCAGCCGGTGAGAATCCTCGCTTACCCTCAGGTAAGGGGGTCCACACCCGGGAGCCACCGGGCAGCTCGCCGTCCCGCGCGACGGACGCGGGCGCGTGAGGGGAGCGGGGTCAGCGGGCCGAGCCGGCCCGGCGTTTGGTCCAGACGTCCAGGGCCACGGCGGCGAGCAGGACCAGGCCCTTGAAGAGCATGACCCGCTCGCTGGGCGCGCCGATCAGGGACATGCCGTTGTTGATCACGGCCATGATGAGGCCGCCGGTGAGGGCGCCGACCACCTTGCCCACCCCGCCCTGGACCGCGGCACCGCCGATGAAGGCGGCCGCGATGGCGTCCAGCTCGAAGCCGTTGCCCGCCGTCGGGCCGGCCTGGTTCAGCCGCCCGGCGAAGATGATCCCGGCGAGCGCGGCGAGCACCCCCATGTTGACGAAGATCCAGAACGTGACGGACTTCACCTTGATGCCGGACAGGCTCGCGGCGTTCAGGTTGCCGCCGATGGCGTAGATGTGGCGGCCGAAGACCGCGCGGTTGGTCAGCAGCGTGTAGCCCAGCACCAGGATCGCCAGCAGCACCAGCACCCAGGGCAGGTTCTTGAACCTGGCGAGCTGCACGATGACCACCATCACCACCGCGGCGGCGGCGCCGATCTTCAGCAGGAACAGGGGCAGCGCGTCGACCTTCTGCCGGTAGCCCAGCCGTGCCTGGCGGGCCCGCCACTGGGTGCCGGCGATCCCGGCCACCGCGGCCAGGCCGACGAGCAGAGTCAGCAGGTCGGCGCCGCCGAGCGGGCCGAGGCCGATGTTGCCGAAGAAGCCGGGCACGAAACCGTTGGCGAGGGTCCGCACCTCGTCGGGGAAGGGGCCGATGCCCTGGTTGCCGAGCACGGTCAGGGTCAGCGCCCTGAAGACCAGCATTCCGGCCAGGGTCACGATGAACGCCGGTATGCCGAAGTAGGCGATCCAGTAGCCCTGCCAGGCCCCGATCAGCGCACCCGCGACCAGCGTGATCAGGATCGCCAGCGGCCAGGCCACGTCCATGTCGACCATCAGCACCGCCGCGATCGCGCCGGTGAGTCCCACCACCGAGCCCACGGAGAGGTCGATGTGACCGGCGATGATGATCAGGATCATGCCGATGGCCAGGATCAGAACGTAGGAGTTCTGCACCATGATGTTGGAGATGTTCTGCGGGCTGAGCAGCTCTCCGTCGGTCAGGATGGAGAACAGCACGATGATCAGCGCGAAGGCGATGTAGATGCCGCTCTGTCGCAGGTTGACGGAGAGGCGGCCGGCGGGCGTCTTCGCGGGGACCACCGGAAGGCCGCCGCTCGGTGGCGCTGTCTCACGGGTCGGGACCTCCATCGTGCCCTTACTCCTTTTCCTTGGTCATGAGCTGCATGAGCCGTTCCGGGGTGGCCTCGGCCCGGGGGACCTCACCGGTGATGCGACCGGCGGACATGGCGTAGATGCGGTCGCAGACGCCGAGCAGCTCGGGGAGCTCCGAGGAGATGACCAGGATGGCCTTTCCCTGGTCGGCGAGCTGGTTGATGATCGAGTAGATCTCGTACTTGGCGCCCACGTCGATGCCGCGGGTGGGCTCGTCGAGGATCAGCACGTCGGCGTCGGTGAAGATCCACTTCGACAGCACCACCTTCTGCTGGTTGCCGCCGCTGAGCTTCCCGGTGACCGACAGCACGCTGGGAGCCTTGATGTTCATGCTCTCCCGGAAGCCGTCGGCGACCTGGTACTCCTTGTTGTCGTCGACCCAGCCGCGCCTGGCCAGCTTCCCCAGCGCGGCGGCCGACACGTTCCGCTTGATGTCGTCGATCAGGTTGAGGCCGTACCGCTTGCGGTCCTCGGTGGCGTACGCGAGCCCGTGGCCGATCGCCTCGCCGACCGTGCGGAGCTGGATCTCCCCGCCGTTCTTGTAGACGCGGCCGGAGATGCCGACCCCGTAACTCCGGCCGAACACGCTCATCGCCAGCTCGGTGCGGCCGGCGCCCATCAGGCCGGCCAGGCCGACGATCTCGCCGCGGCGCAGCGTCAGGTTGGCGCCGGAGACGACGACGCGGTCGTGCTGGCTGGGGCTGTGCACCGTCCAGTCCTCGATCCGCAGCGCCTCCTCACCGATCCTCGGCTCGTGCGGCGGGAAGCGGTGTTCGAGGTCGCGGCCCACCATGCCGGCGATGATGCGCTCCTCGGTGACCCGGTCGCCCCGCATGTCCAGGGTCTCGATCGTCCGGCCGTCACGCAGGATCGTGGTGGAGTCGGCGACGGCCTGGATCTCGTTCAGCTTGTGCGAGATGATCACCGAGGTGATGCCCTCCTCGCGCAGCCCGCGCAGCAGGTCGAGCAGGTGCGCCGAGTCCTCGTCGTTGAGCGAGGCGGTCGGCTCGTCGAGGATGAGCAGTCTGACCTGCTTGGACAGCGCTTTGGCGATCTCCACCAGCTGCTGCTTGCCGACCCCGATGTCCATCGAGCGCGTCACCGGGTTCTCGCGCAGCCCGACCCGCTCCAGCAGTTCGGCGGCCTCGGCGTTGGTCCGGTTCCAGTCGATCAGGCCGCGGCTGGTCCGCTCGTTGCCGAGGAAGATGTTCTCGGCGATCGACAGGTACGGGCTGAGCGCCAGCTCCTGGTGAATGATCACGATGCCGTGCTTCTCGCTGTCCCTGATGTCGGAGAAGCGGCACGGCTCGCCGTCGAAGAAGATCTCGCCGTCGTACGAACCGTGCGGGTACACGCCGGACAGGACCTTCATCAGCGTCGACTTCCCGGCGCCGTTCTCCCCGCAGATCGCGTGTATCTCGCCCCTGCGTACCGCCAGGTTGACGTCCTGCAGGGCTTTGACGCCCGGGAACGTCTTGGTGATCCCGCGCATCCGGAGTATGTCGTCGGTCAAGCCGTCCGCCTCCTCGGCGTCCTCGGGGAGCCCCGCCACCCCCGCGGACGCCCGCGGGGGTGGCGCCGGTGCTCCTACTTGAGCTGGTCTTCGGTGTAGTAGCCGGAGTCGACGAGGACCTTCTTGTAGTTGTCCTTGTAGACGATCACGGGCTCCAGCAGGTTGGACGGGACGACCTTGTTGCCGTTGTCGTAGTCCTCGGTGTTGTTCACCTCGGGCTTGCCGCCCTTGAGCACCGCGTCGGCCATCTCGACGGTGACGGCGGCCAGCTCGCGGGTGTCCTTGTAGATCGTCGCGTACTGCTCACCCGCGATGATCGACTTGACCGAGGCGACCTCGCCGTCCTGGCCGGTCACGATCGGGTACGGCTGGCCGGCGGTGCCGTAGCCGCTGCTCTTCAGCGCCGACAGGATGCCGATGGACAGACCGTCGTACGGGGAGAGCACGCCGTCGACCAAGGTGTCGCCGGAGTAGGACTTGGTGATCAGGTCCTCCATCCGCTTCTGCGCGGTGGCCGGGTCCCAGCGCAGGATCGCGACGGTCTTGAAGTCGGTCTGGCCGCTCTTGACGACCAGGGTGCCGGAGTCGATGTACGGCTTCAGGGTCTCCATCGCGCCGTTGTAGAAGAAGGTGGCGTTGTTGTCGTCCGGCGAGCCGGCGAAGATCTCGATGTTGAACGGGCCCTTGGCGTCGCCGTCGGAGCCGTCCTCCTTCTTCAGCTTCAGGCCGACCAGGAGCGAGGTCGCCTGCTGCACGCCCACCTTGAAGTTGTCGAAGGTGGCGTAGTAGTCGACGTTCGGCGAGTTGCGGATGAGCCGGTCGTAGGCGATCACCGGGATCTTCTTGTCGGCCGCCTGCTGGAGCTGCGTGGTGATGGCGGTGCCGTCGATCGAGGCGATGATCAGCAGCTTGGCGCCCTTGGTGATCTGGTTCTCGATCTGGTTGACCTGCGTGGGGATGTCGTTCTCCGCGTACTGCAGGTCGACCTGGTAGCCCAGCTTCTCCAGGGCGCTCTTGACGTTGTCACCGTCGTGGATCCAGCGCTCGGAGGACTTGGTCGGCATCGTGACGCCGACCAGGGTGTCGGCGGGCGCCGCGGAGGCGGCCTCCGACGCGCCCTGGTCGACGGTCTTGACGCTTGAGCCACAGGCCGTCACTCCCATGGCGAGAGCCAGGCTCACCGAGAAGGTGACCAGCTTCGCGAACTTCATCGAATACCTCCAGTGTGGGGGTCCGGGGTCCTGGCCGGGGGAGGGCCGCGGGAGAGGTGGGAGGCGGCGCGTCCCGGGAGCGGGCGGCGCGTGCCGCCACCGGGGCGCGTTCCTTCGGGGCCGTGCCCGCGGCGATGCGGGAGCGAGCCGTGACCCGGCTCGCTCCACCGTCCATGAGCAGGTCCGTGAGCAATTCCGTGAGCATTTTGTGAGCGTTCACAACGACGGCGCGGGACTCCGCGGAGATCCGGCCGGCTGTGTGACGAGACATCAAATGCCTGAGTCGGTCGGCTGTCAACCCCCGGGCGGTCAGGAGTCCTCGCGTCATGAAGACCTTCCCGGAGGAGATGTGAGCGTTAACAACGGGGGTATGGGACAGTTAAGGGCGTGATGACGGTGCCGTCAAGTAGACGTTAACGAATGGTTCCCGTGTAACCAGACTGCAATGTGGCGGGTGCTTGACGCGAGGTGTTGTTAGCGCTCACAGTCTGTGCCAAGCCACCAGAAGGAGCCGACCGTGAGCCCGAGCCACGAGCGCCGCCCGCCGGTGATGGCGGATGTCGCCACGAAGGCCGGCGTGTCGCACCAGACGGTCTCGCGCGTGCTCAACGATCACCCCAACGTCCGTGCCGAGACCCGCGCCCGGGTGCTGGCGGCGATCCACGAGCTCGGCTACCGGCGCAACATGGTGGCCCGCGCCCTGGTCACGAGGCATACCCGCACCCTCGGCGTGGTCAGCTTCGACACGACCCTGTACGGGCCGGCGAGCACCGTGTACGGCATCGAGCAGGCCGCCAGGTCGGCGGGTTACTTCGTCAGCATGGTCAGCCTCAAGACCATCGACACCGCGGGGGTGCGCGACGCGCTCGGCTACCTGGCCGAGCAGGGCGTCGACGGCATCGTGGTGGTCGCGCCGCAGCGCTCGGCCGCCCCCGCGCTGGCCGACGTGCCCACCGACATCCCCGTGGTGGCCGTCGAGGGCGGCCACTCCGGCGACGTGTCGGTGGTCAGCGTCGACCAGGTCCACGGTGCCCGGCTGGCCACCAGGCACCTGCTCGACCTCGGCCACGAGACCGTCTGGCACATCGGCGGCCCGCCGGACTGGCTGGAGGTCGAGGGACGGATCGAGGGCTGGCGTGACGTGCTGGTCTCCGCGGGCCGTCCGATCCCCGAACCGCTACCCGGTGACTGGAGCCCGCGCTCCGGCTACCAGGCGGGTCTGCGCCTGGCGGCGGTGCCGGGTGTCACCGCGGTGTTCGTCGCCAACGACCAGATGGCGCTCGGTGCGCTGCGGGCCTTCGCCGAGCTGGGAGTGCGGGTGCCCGAGCAGATCAGCATCGTGGGGTTCGACGACATCCCGGAGTCGGAGTTCTTCACCCCGCCGCTCACCACGGTCAGGCAGGACTTCGGGGCGGTCGGGAGATGGAGCATCGAACTGCTGCTCAGGCAGATGGAGGCGGGCGCGGAATGGTCCCACGAGCGGCACGTCGTTCCGCCGAGGTTCGTGGCCAGGGCCAGCACCGCACCGGTCCACGCGTGACGCGAACAAGCCCGCCCGTTGATGTTAGCGTTAACGGCCAGACGAGTCCCAGCGAACCCCACCGACACCGGACGCCCGGCCGGCGGACCCGGTCGAGCAGGTCGCGGCGGGCCGGCGGATGCCGGCCCGTACGAAGACGATCCTCACGCGGGAGCGGGCCGGAACGGCGCCGCCCACCCGCCGCAACTGACCCGGCGGGCCGCCTCGCGGGCGGCCCGTCTCCTGGGAGGAAAGGGAGTCGCATGGCCGCACCCGACCCGATCCTGCGGATGATCGGGATCAGCAAGGAGTTCCCCGGCGTCAAGGCGCTGACCGGCGTGGACTTCAGACTCCTGCCGGGGGAGGTGCACGCGCTGATGGGAGAGAACGGCGCGGGGAAGTCGACGCTCATCAAGGTGCTCACCGGCGTGTACGACGTCGACGCGGGCGAGATCGAGCTGGCCGGCGCGCCGGTCGCCTTCGCCGGGCCCCTGGCGGCGCAGCGGGCCGGGATCAGCACGGTCTACCAGGAGCTCAACCTCTGCGCGAACCTCTCGGTGGCCGAGAACATCTTCATCGGGCGCGAGCCGCGCCGCTTCGGCCGCATCCGGTGGGGGGAGACGCGGCGGCGCGCGGCCGAGCTGCTCGCCAGGCTCGACCTCGACCTGGACGTCTCGGCGCCGCTGTCCTCGTACTCGCCGGCCGTGCAGCAGATGGTGGCGATCGCGCGGGCCGTCGACATCTCCGCGAACGTGCTCATCCTCGACGAGCCGACCTCCAGCCTGGACGCGGGGGAGGTCGCGCAGCTGTTCGAGGTGATGCGGCGGCTCAAGGACGAGGGGATCGCCATCATGTTCGTCTCGCACTTCCTCGACCAGGTCTACGAGATCGCCGACCGGATGACGATCCTGCGCAACGGCCGGCTGGTCGGCGAGTACCTCACCGCCGAGCTGAGCCAGGTCGAGCTGGTCGGCAAGATGATCGGCAATGAGCTCGCCGACCTGGCACGGCTCGACGAGAAGCCCAAGGACCTGGCGCGGACCGGCGACGTGGTCATCGAGGCGAGGGAACTCGGCAGGGCGGGGGCCGTGCGGCCGTTCACGCTCTCCATCCACCAGGGCGAGGTGGTGGGCCTGGCCGGGCTGCTCGGCTCCGGCCGCACCGAGATCGCCCGCCTGCTCTTCGGCGCGGACCACGCGGGAACCGGGGAGGTGGCGATCGACGGTACGCCGGTCTCGCTGCGCACCCCGCGCGCCGCGACCGCCAGGGGAGTCGCCTTCTGCCCGGAGAACCGGCGGACCGAGGGCCTGATCGCCGACCTCACCGTACGGGAGAACATCGTGCTGGCCCTGGCGGCGGCGCGCGGCTGGGCCAGGCCCATACCGCGCCGCCGCCAGGACGAGCTGGTGGAGAAGTACATCGGCGCGCTGCGGATCAACCCTCCCAATCCCGAACAGCTCGTGCGCAACCTCAGCGGCGGCAACCAGCAGAAGGTGCTGCTGGCCCGCTGGCTCATCGTCGAGCCACGGCTGCTCATCCTGGACGAGCCGACCCGCGGTATCGACGTCGGGGCCAAGGCCGAGATCCAGCGCCTGGTCGTCTCCCTGTCCGACGGGGGCATGGCCGTGCTGTTCATCTCCGCCGAGCTGGAGGAGGTGCTCCGTCTCAGCCACCGGGTCGGCGTGCTGCGCGACCGGCACCTGGTGGCGCAGCTGCCCAACGACGACGACCTCACGGTCGACGTCCTCATGGAGACGATCGCCAGCGGAGCCCGCCCATGAACCGTCTCGCCAGGCACCGCCTGCTGTGGCCGACGCTCGTTCTCGTCCTGCTGCTGGCGACCAACGTCGCGTTCACCGACGGCTTCCTGTCGGTGCAGATGAAGGACGGCCACCTCTACGGCAGCCTCATCGACATCATCCGCTTCGGCGCGCCGCTGATCCTGGTGGCGGTCGGCATGACACTCGTCATCGCCACCGGCGGCATCGACCTGTCCGTGGGATCGATGGTGGCCATCTCCGGGGCGCTCGCCTGCCTGCGGATCAGCGAGCTGGACGACCAGAACGCGGTGGGCGGCGTCCTCGCGGCGATCGGCCTGGCGCTGGTGCTCTCCCTGGTGCTGGGGGTGTGGAACGGGTTCCTGGTCGCCGGGATCGGCATCCAGCCGATCATCGCGACGCTGATCCTGATGGTCGCCGGGCGGGGGCTGGCCCAGCTGGTCACCGACGGCCAGATCATCACCGTCAACAGCGTGCCGTACAAGCTGGTGGGCGGCGGCTACTGGCTCACCGTGCCCTTCTGCATCCTGCTCGTGCTGGTCGTGCTCGCGGTGACCGCCTTCCTCACCCGGCGCCTCGCCCTCGGCCTGCTCATCGAGTCGGTTGGCGGGAACGCCGAGGCCAGCCGCCTGGCGGGCATCCGCTCCCGGGGCCTGATCATCGTGGTCTACGCGTTCTGCGGCCTGTGCGCCGGCATCGCGGGGCTGATGATCAGCTCCAACGTGTCCAGCGCCGACGGCAACAACGCCGGGCTCTGGATCGAGCTCGACGCGATCCTCGCGGTCGTGATCGGCGGCACCTCGCTCGCGGGCGGCCGGTTCTCGCTCGGCGGCACCGTGCTCGGCGCGCTCATCATCCAGACGCTGACCACCACGATCTACTCGATCGGCGTGCCGCCGGAGACGACACTGCTCTTCAAGGCGCTCGTCGTCACCCTGGTCTGCCTGCTGCAGTCACCGACCTTCAGGGAGAAGGTGTTCCACCGCCGAGGACGTGGCGCTCCACCCGCGTCCACCGGCGCCGACACGAAGGTGAGGGTCGCCATATGACCAGCCTGGGCGTGCTTTCGCCGAACCGGTCGATCCCCCGCAAGTACCTGCCGGTCCTGGTGACCGGCGGGCTGTTCCTCGCGATGTTCGTGGCCGGCGGTATCCGCTACGAGGGCTTCGCGTCCGGGCAGGTGGTGCTCAACGTCTTCATAGACAACGCGTTCCTGCTGGTCGTGGCGGTCGGCATGACGTTCGTGATCCTCACCGGCGGCATCGACCTGTCGGTGGGGGCGGTGGTCGCGCTCGCCACGATGATCTCGGCGAGCCTGGTGACGGACGGGGGCTGGCCGCCCGCGCTGGTGATCCCGCTGGTGCTGGCGGTCGGCGCGGTGCTCGGCCTCGCCATGGGCTGCGTGATCCACTACTTCGACATCCAGCCCTTCATCGTGACCCTGGCCGGCATGTTCCTGGCCAGGGGGCTCTGCTACACCATCGGCACCGACTCGATCTCGATCACCGACCCGACGTACACCGGCCTCGCCCAGGCCAGGATCGACCTGCCGGGCGGCGCGTTCGTCTCGCCGAGCGTGCTCGTCGCCGTCGTGGTGATCCTCGCCGGAGCGTACGTGCTGCACTACACCCGGCTGGGCCGCAACGTCTACGCGACCGGCGGCAGCGAGCAGTCGGCGCTGCTCATGGGCCTGCCGGTGGCCAGGACGAAGATCGCGGTCTACACGATCAGCGGATTCTGCTCCGCGCTGGGCGGCGTGCTGCTCTCCTTCTACATGCTGTCGGGCTACGGGTTGCACGCGGTCGGCATGGAGCTGGACGCGATCGCCGCGGTCGTGATCGGCGGCACGCTGCTGACCGGGGGGTACGGCTACCTGCTCGGCACCGTGCTCGGCGTGCTCGTCCTCGGGCTGATCCAGACGATCATCAGCTTCGAGGGGACCCTCAGCTCCTGGTGGACCAAGATCTTCATCGGCCTGCTGCTCTTCGCCTTCATCCTGTTGCAACGCCTCGGTGCGGCGCGGCGCACCTGAACCCCCCGGCTCCCGCGCGGGAGCCCTACCCCGTCGAGGTCCTGGAGATTGTGTGAACGCTAACAATGACCGCTACGTGGTCGGTGTCGACTTCGGCACGCTGTCCGGCCGCGCCGTGGTGGTGCGGGTGAGCGACGGCGCCGAGGTCGGCACGGCCGTGCACGAGTACGCACACCGGGTGATCGAGGAACGGCTGCCCGGCAGTGCCGTGCGGCTGGGCCCCGACTGGGCGTTGCAGTCGCCCGAGGACTGGCGGCAGGTGCTGCGCGTGGCGGTGCCCGGGGCGGTGGCGGCGGCCGGGATCTCCCCGTCACGGGTCGTCGGCCTGGGCACCGACTTCACCGCCTGCACCGTACTGCCCGCCACCGCGGACGGCACCCCGCTCTGCGAGGTCGACGGGCTCGCGGAGCGCCCGCACGCGTGGCCGAAGCTGTGGAAGCACCACGCCGCGCAGCCGCACGCCGACCGGATCAACGCCGTCGCCGCGCGCAGGAAGGAGGCGTGGCTGCCCCGCTACGGCGGGAAGATCTCCGCGGAGTGGGCCTTCGCCAAGGGCCTGCAGGTACTGGAGGAGGACCCGGAGGTCTACGGCCGCGCCGAGCGCTGGATCGAGGCCGCCGACTGGATCGTCTGGCAGCTCACCGGCGTGGAGACCCGCAACGTGTGCACCGCCGGGTACAAGGCCATCCACACCGGCGACGGCTACCCCTCGGCGGAGTTCCTGGCCGAGCTCAACCCGGCCTTCGCCGGTTTCACCGCCAAGCTCGGTCAGGAGCTGTCGCCCCTCGGCGGTCTCGCGGGCCGGCTGGACGCCCGCGCCGCGGCCTGGACCGGACTGCCCGAGGGGGTGGCGATCTCGGTCGGCAACGTGGACGCCCACGTCACGGCCGCCGCCGCCGACGCCGTGCGGCCCGGTCAGATGGTCGCCATCATGGGCACCTCCACCTGCCACATCATGCCGTCCGACGCGCTGGCGGAGGTGCCCGGCATGTGCGGTGTGGTGCGCGACGGGATCGTGCCGGGACTGTGGGGATACGAGGCGGGCCAGTCGGGTGTCGGCGACATCTTCGGCTGGTTCGTGGAGACCTCGGTGCCCGGCTCCTACGAGCGGGAGGCCGAACGGCGCGGGCTCACCGCGCACGAGTACCTCACCGAACTCGCCGCCGCGCAGAGCGTCGGGCAGCACGGCCTGGTGGCACTCGACTGGCACAACGGCAACCGCTCGGTGCTGGTCGACCACGACCTCTCGGCCGTACTCGTCGGCCAGACCCTCGCGACGAGACCCGAGGACACCTACCGGGCGCTGATCGAGGCCACCGCGTTCGGCGCCCGCGTGATCGTGGAGACCTTCGAGGACTCCGGGGTGCCGGTGACCGAGTTCGTCGCCGCGGGCGGCCTGATCAAGAACCGGTTCCTGATGCAGGTCTACGCCGACGTGCTGCGCCGCCCGATCTCGGTGATCGGCTCGGAGCAGGGATGCGCCCTGGGGTCGGCCATCCACGCCGCGGTCGCCGCCGGGGCCTACCCGGACATCACCGCGGCCTCGGCCGCGATGGGCAGGCGCGCCGAGGCCGTCCACCTGCCCGACGCCGGGCGCGCCGACGCCTACGACCGGCTGTACGCCGACTACCGCCGCCTGCACGACCACTTCGCCGACGGGGAGATGCTGCACGGCCTGCGGGCCCTGCGTAACGAGGCGAGCACATCAGAGAAGAAGGAGGACGCGTGACCCAGCGAGAGGACCATACGACCGGGGGAGCCGGATGAGCGCCGTCGTCAGGAAGCTGCGCGAGACGGTCTGCCGGCTCCACGACGAACTGGTCCGCTACAACCTCGTCGCCTGGACCGCGGGCAACATCTCGGGGCGGGTGCCGGGCGAGGACCTGTTCGTCATCAAGCCGTCCGGGGTCTCGTACGACGAGCTGAGCCCGGAGTCGATGGTGGTCTGCGACCTGGACGGGGAGCCGGTCGGGGGCGAGCTGTCGCCGTCCAGCGACACCGCCGCGCACGCGTACGTCTACCGGGCGATGCCGCGGGTCGGCGGGGTGGTGCACACCCACTCCACGTACGCCTCCGCCTGGGCGGCGCGGGGCGAGGCGATCCCGTGCGTGCTGACGGCCATGGCGGACGAGTTCGGCGGGGAGATCCCGGTGGGGCCGTTCGCGCTGATCGGCGGGGACGACATCGGCAAGGGAATCGTCGCCACCCTGGAGGGACACCGCTCCCCGGCGATCCTGATGCGCAACCACGGCGTCTTCACCATCGGCGCGGACGCCCGCGCCGCGGTCAAGGCCGCGGTGATGTGCGAGGACGTCGCGCGCACCGTGCACGTGGCCCGCCAGCTGGGCGACCCGCTGCCGATCCCGCGACCCGCCGTCGACAGTTTGTACGACCGCTACCAGAACGTCTACGGGCAAAGGAGTCCGCGTTGATCCTCCACGAGCGTGAGATCTGGTTCCTCACCGGAAGCCAGGGCCTGTACGGAGAGGAGACGCTGGCCCAGGTGGCCGGGCAGTCCCGGCGGATCGCCGAGCGACTCGGTGAGTCGCTGGCGTTCCGGCTGGTGTGGAAGCCGGTGCTCACCGACGCCGCGTCGATCCGCAGGGTCTGCCTGGAGGCGAACGCCTCGGACGCCTGCATCGGGGTGATCGCCTGGATGCACACCTTCTCCCCGGCCAAGATGTGGATCGCCGGGCTGGACGCGCTGCGCACGCCGCTGCTGCACCTGCACACCCAGGCCAACGTGGCGCTGCCGTGGAGCTCCATCGACATGGACTTCATGAACCTCAACCAGGCGGCCCACGGCGACCGCGAGTTCGGCTACATCCAGTCCCGGCTGGGCGTGGCGCGCAAGACCGTCGCCGGGCACGTGAGCGACCCGGCGGTGGCCGCGCGCATCGGCGCGTGGGCGCGGGCCGCGGCCGGGCGCGCGGAGGTCGGCTCGCTGCGGCTGGCCCGCTTCGGCGACAACATGCGCGACGTGGCGGTCACCGAGGGCGACAAGGTGGAGGCGCAGCTGCGCTTCGGCGTCTCGGTCAACACCTACGGCGTCAACGACCTGGTCGCCGTGGTCGACGCGGCGGCGGACTCCGAGGTGGACACCCTGGTCGCTGAGTACGAGGACACCTACAAGGTCGCCCCCGAGCTGCGGGCCGGGGGCGAGCGCCACGAGTCCCTGCGGTATGCCGCCCGCATCGAGCTGGGTCTGCGCCACTTCCTCACCGAGGGGGGCTTCGGCGCGTTCACCACCAACTTCGAGGACCTCGGGGGCCTGCGGCAGTTGCCGGGGCTGGCGGTGCAGCGGCTGATGGGCGACGGCTACGGCTTCGGCGGGGAGGGCGACTGGAAGACCTCGGTGCTGTTGCGCACCCTGAAGACGATGGCGACCGGCCTTGCCGGCGGCACCTCCTTCATGGAGGACTACACCTACCACCTGGCCCCGGGCCAGGAGGTCATCCTGGGCGCGCACATGCTGGAGGTCTGCCCGACGATCGCCGCCGGGGTGCCCTCGTGCGAGATCCACCCGCTGGGCATCGGCGGGCGCGAGGACCCCGTCCGGCTGGTCTTCGACGCCGAACCCGGCCCGGCGGTGGTGATCGGTCTGTCGGACATGGGGGAGCGGTTCCGGCTGGTGGCCAACGAGATCGACGTGGTCACCCCGGCCGAGCCGCTGCCCAACCTGCCCGTGGCCCGCGCGGTGTGGCGGCCCCGCCCGAACCTGAGCACCTCCGCCGAGGCGTGGCTCACCGCCGGAGGCCCGCACCACACGGTCCTGTCCTCCGCGCTGACCGGCGAGGAGCTCACCGACCTCGCCGACATGCTCGGTGTCGAGTTGCTGGTCATCGACGCCGACACCACCCCCCGCCAGTTCGCCAAGGAGATCCGCTGGAACCAGGCCTACTACCGCCTGGCCCAGGGCTTCTGACCCGACGGGTCCCGCTGACAGACGGGCCCCGCCGATCGGCGGGGCCCTCGTGCCGCCGTGCGGGGACACGCCCCGGGACTCGCGGACTCCGCTTGTCATCCGAACACACAAAACGCTCGACAGAACTGTGGGCGAATGCGTATTTCCAGACGCGGGGCCGTCGCGTTTGTTTTCGGATGGCGACAGCGGCGGGGAGCGGGCAAAGGGGCGTCCGATTCAAGCGCGGCCGACGGGGTGGACCGTTTTCCCCTGTATTTCGTCTCCGGCCGTCGCGGCACGCTCGATCGGGAGAACGGTTGAGAGAAGCGCTTGGGCGCCCGAATTGCCGCCGACTCCGCTGTCCGGGGGCTCACACGCTGCTCAGATGGGGGGCAGGCGTTGGTGCGGGAGTCCGGCGGCCGATCGGACTGCTTTCCTCCGCGGGAATCCCGGCCGACTCACCGGTCGATTCATTCAATGGCGAAGCGCTTATGTCAACAGTGCTTCAATTGACTTAGGAGGTGATATCGAAGTCCGATTGCGGTGTTTGGGTGATTGATATTGACGGTGAATATGCGGCTATCTACCCTCACGATGTCCAGCACATTACAAGGGAGTGGCCGATGAAACGTATCCGAAACCTCGCCGCCGCCGCCGTCGCCATGACGGCACTCGTTCTCGCCCCGCTTCCCGCCTCGGCGGCCGGCACCACGATCCACCGGGACACCGACACGGGCCTCCCCTATTCGGGCAAGATCCGGGCCACGCTCATCGATCCGGTGTCGGTCTCGACCACGCTCGCCACCGCCACCTGCAACACGGGCAACATCGACGGGACGGTCCAGTCGGACGGCACCGCGCTGAACGTCTCGGTCTTCAACTTCAGCAACACTCCCGGCCCGGCATGCCCGAACAGTGCCGGAGGCTCCTCCACCGTGTCCCCGGTAGGGCTCGCCTGGAACGGCGGCACCGTCGTCTACAACAAGGTGACCCCCGGGCGCGACGGCATCGTGACCCTGCTGGGCGTCAAGGTCTCCTCGGTGTCCACCGGCTGGTTCGGCACCATCAGCTGTGTCTACCGGGGCTCCGGCGCCGGTAACAGCATCGCCCTGGACGCCTTCAACCCCGACAACGCCAGCCGTCCGAAAACAGCGATCGCCCAGGCCCAGGCCAAGGCCACCAGCTACGCCCTCACCAAGGACAGCGGCAGCATCCTGTGCCCCGGCACGGCCAGCTACACCGCCACCTTCCAGCTCATGGGGGAGACCGTCGCCAACTCAGGTGTCTTCGACCAGAAGCTGTACCTCACCACCCCCTAGGCGATCCCGCTCCCGACACACCCTCGGTCCGCCTTCCGGTACGCACCCGGGAGGCGGGCCACCCCCGCGCGCGATCGGTTCCCCGGCAGGTCAGGGCCCGTACCGCCTGGTAGACGCAGAGCAGCGCCCAGATCTCCTGGGCCACCGTCTCGGGGGTCCGGGAGCGCAGCGCGAGCACCGCGCCGCTCCGGTCGGATCGCAGCCAGGCCAGCGCGCGGTCCATGACCCAGCGCTCCGCGTACCGCGCCACCAGCTCCGGCGCCGGAGCCCTTCCCGGGTCGAGCAGCGTGGTGATCAGCCGTTCCGCACCGGGCAGCGGGATGACCCGCAGCAAGGCGTCCGCCCAGCCGGGCGGCCTGGACAGGAACGACCCGTCGCCGAGGCGGCGCGCCACGGGGAACCCGCCCGCTCCGCCGGTCCGCCACAGCAGGTGCGTGCCGGTCCCCGCCGCCTGCCGCCACAGCTCGGCCCCTCTCGCCCCCGGGCCGGCGAGCAGCAGCACGCCGGGCTCCAGGCGGCGCAGCAGCCTCGGCGCGAGCGCCTGCCGGTCCGCCCCCGAACCGCCGATGGTCGCGTCGATCAGCGCGTGCGTCCCGCCGTCGACCACGGCCACCACCCGTACGCACGGCAGGCGGGCACTCTCGTCCGGGTAGCCGAACGCCGCGTTGTCGCGGGTCTCGGGGATGGTCAGCGCGGTGCCGTCCAGCGACACCGGCCGCAGTCCGGCCAGCCACGACCCGGCGGCCCCGGGCTCCGGCAGCGGCCCGGCCACCCGGCGGAACAGCACCCGCAGCGGTTCCGCGCCGAGCCGCGTGCGGGCCCGGCTGATCGCCGACACGCTGGGCGGCTCCCAGCTCTTGGCCCAGTGCGAACGCCACGACAGGCCGTTCAGCAGCAGGCGCATGATCTCGTCGTAGTTCCGGTCCGGGAACATGCACAGGGCCAGCACGTAGTAGATCGTCAGGCGGGCGGGCAGTGCCCGCCGCCGCTGGTCGGCGCAGCCGCTGGCCAGCACGACCTCGTCGAGGAGCGGTACGGGGAAGGCGGAGGTGAGGATCCCGATCGACAGATGATCGGCCAGCCGCCCATTGACCGGCTCAGTCTTCACCCAGGTAGTCATGCCCGTGGGGATTAACTGTCAAGCCATAGGCGGTCAAATGCTTTATTTCCATACAAATGCGCTTAAATCCGCCCAAAAAATGTGCACCGGGTGAGTGCCGGGAGGGTGGCCGAGGCCGCCGGGCGGACCTGGGGGCTTTGGTGTCGCAGGAGAGCGACAGGGGTGTCCATCAGGAGGCTCGTGTCCGGAAGGTGGGGCCGGTCATCGGTCGCGCTCGCCCTGGCTCTCGACGTGGGCCATCATGCGGGCCACGTGATCGGGGTCGGCGTCAGCGGCCTTCGTGTTCCAGAGTGCGCGGCGCCGGCGCTCTCGCCGGACTTCCAGGGTGAGGGCCTCGTTGACGTAGGCGGAAGGTGAGCCGGTGCCGCCCCGCTGCCTGGCGTGATCGAGCAGATCGTGATCGACGGTCACGCTGCTGGTTTCCTTCGCGGCCATGGTGACACGGTAGTACCGCACTAAGATCTTTTCCGCTGGTCGAGTGTCAGGCGGAAAGTGGTCCTGTCGTCGCTTCGGGGCGGGTCGGGCCGCCGGGCGGAGGCGATTCTGCCGATACGGTACGGGGTGCCGGTCACATATGGGCGACAGTCTTGTGAAATTCAGTGAACATGGCTGTTGGGCATGATCTTTATGCTGTCCTGGTGCTTCTCTGGGCATTGGCCTCGTTCGTGAACAGACATTGGTCACTTGTTCACTAAACTCAGGTCTGATAGAACAAATGCCACATGTAGGTCGGGTGGACCGTCTCCCTCGCGGCCTATCCCCTGTGGCCCCCTGGAGGACTGCCGTGCCCGGCTTCTCTCGTCCCAACGGTCCGGGATCCCCGGCGCTGTCCCGCCGCTCGGTCCTGCAGCTCGGCAGCGGGGTCGCCCTCCTCCTGGCGACCGGATGCGCCGCCGGCACCACCGGGGGCGGCGGATCCACCGCGCCCGCGGCGAGCACCGCCCCCGGCGGGGCCCCGGGCGCCTCGAAGCTGCGGATCGCGGTGAGCAGCTACCTGAGCAGCTGGGACCAGGACTTCGTCGGGTTCGACCTGACCGCCCTGATGCTCTACAAGAACGTCTTCCCCTACATGGTCGACTACGGGGTCACCTCGGTCGGCGACGGCCAGATCCTCGACACCGAGGCCATCGCCCCCACCTTCGCCGAGTCCTTCGAGCCCGACGCCGACAACAAGGTCTGGACCCTCAAGCTGCGCAAGGGCGTCAAGTTCGCCAGCGGCAACGAGATGACCGCCAAGGACGTCAAGTGGTCCAAGGACCGCGCGTTCGCCGCGAAGGCCAACGTGGCCGGCGTCTACCGGCTGATCGGGCTCACCAAGGCCGACCAGGTCGAGGTGGTCGACGACTACACGGTGACGTTCACCCAGGCCTTCCCCAGCGCGCTGACCCGGCAGATCCAGGCCATCTCGCTGTACGTCTTCGACTCCGAGGAGGCGAAGAAGCACGCCACCGACGCCGACCCCTGGGCCAAGGAGTGGTTCGCCAAGAACCCCCCGACCGGCGGCTACTTCAACGTGGAGAAGGCGGTCCAGGGCCAGGAGATCGTGCTCACCGCCAACGCCGGCTACCCGGGCACCGACGGCGCCAAGAGCTCCGAGATCAGGCTGAGCGTGGTGCCCGCGGCCTCCAACCAGCGCCTGCAACTGCAGAACGGCGACATCGACGTCGCCTTCGGCATCGGCCAGCGCGACATCAAGGACCTCAAGTCCACGAAGGGCATCAAGGTCATCTCCGCGCCGAGCAACAACCAGCTCGCCATCCAGATGTCGGTGACCACCGCCCCCTTCGACGACCCCGCGGTGCGCAGGGCGCTCGCCCACGCGGTGCCGTACGAGCAGATCATCGCCAACGTCTACGGTGGCGACGCACGGGCGGCCAAGAGCGTCGTCCCGCTGGACATGCCCGGCTACTCCGAGACCGGCTACCCCTACGCCTACGACGTCGCCAAGGCCAAGGAGGCGCTGGCCGCGGCGGGCAAGACCTCGATCACCTCCGAGCTGGTCTTCCAGACCGACAGCGAGGAGCAGCAGCAGATCGCCGTGCTCGTGCAGAGCGAGGCCAGGAAGGCCGGCATCGAGCTGAAGCTCACCCCGCTCGACCCCGCCACGCTCGGCGAGCGCAGGGCGAAGAAGAACATCCCCCTGCAGATCACCCTGGGCCAGCTCTGGGTCAACGACGTGGAGTACATGCTCGGCACCAGCTTCACCAAGGGCGCCAGCCTCAACTACTCCAACTACGTCAACCCCGAGATCGAGAAGATCTTCGAGGACTCCCACACCGTCGTCGACGCGGCCGAGCGTGCCGGGCTCTGGCAGCGCGTGCAGGAGATCCTGGCCGAGGACGTGCCATGGGTCGTCATCTGCCAGCCCAACTTCAACCTCCCGGTCCGGGAAGAGGTGGCGGGATGGGTCCAGCCGATGGACGGCCTGGCCCGGCTGCGCTACCTGAGCACCTCCTCCTGATCCATGCGTATCCTCCGGTTCGTCCTCAGGCGGCTGTTCCAGCTCGTCCCGGTGCTCCTCGGGGTGGTCGTGCTGACCTTCCTGCTCGTCAGGGTCCTGCCGGGTGACCCGATCCGTACCATCCTCGGCCCCAACGCCACGGAGGCGGACGCCGCCGCGGCGCGGGCCAGGTTCGGGCTGGACCGGCCCCTGTGGCAGCAGTTCCTCGACTACATCGGGGGACTGTTCACCGGTGACTTCGGCACCTCCATCCAGAGCGGTGCCCCGGTGGGCTCGGAGATGGCCCTGCGGGTGGGGCCGACCATGGAACTCGTGGTGATCGCGCTGGCCGTGGCGCTGGTGCTGGCGGTGGTGCTCGGCATCTGGTCGGCCAGGCACGCGGGCCGGTTCGGCGACCACACGGTCCGCGTCGCGGCGCTCATCGGCAACTCGGTACCGGAGTTCTGGCTCGGCCTGGTGCTGGTCCTGGTGGGCTACAGCGTGCTGGGCTGGTTCCCGGCACCCAGCGGCCGGGTGGATCCCGACACCGAGCTGAACCTGATCACCGGCGCCGACCTGCTCGACGCGGCGCTGACCGCCAACGGCCCCGCGTTCGTCTCCGCGCTGGAGCACCTCGCGCTGCCGGTGGCCACGCTGGTCATCGTCATCGTCGCGCCGCTGCTGCGCAGCGTCCGGGCCTCCGCGCTTGAGGTACTGGCCTCCGAGGCGTACACGGCCGCCGCCGCGCACGGCCTGAAGGACCGGCTGCTGCTCCGCGGCTACCTGGTGCGGGCCACGCTGGTGCGGCTTCCCGCGCTGGCGGCCCTGGTGTTCGGCTTCTCCATCGGCTCGACGGTCCTCGTGGAGTACGTCTTCTCCTGGCAGGGCTTCGGGCAGTGGGCGCTGCGCGGCCTGCTCTACCGGGACTACCCGGTGGTTCAGGCGTCGGTGCTCGTGATCGCGCTGTTCTACGTGGTGGTCTTCCTCATCGCCGACGTCGTCCACGCGATCCTCGACCCGAGAGTGAGGATCTGATGGCCGAAGCGCCACGAGCCCGGGAGGCGGGCGCGGACCGTCGCTTCGCGTCGTCCCTGATCACGGTGGGCTCCGCCATCCTGGCCGTGGTCGCGGTGGCCGTCCTGTTCGCGCCGCTGCTGAGCTCCTGGGGTCCCGAGGAGATCGACCCCCTCGCCTCCCTCGCCCCGCCGGGCGGCGCGCACCTGCTGGGCACCGACCTCAACGGCATGGACGTGTGGAGCCGGGTCCTGCACGCCGCCCGGCTCGACGTCGGCATCGCCGTCGCCGCGGTCGCCCTGGCCGTGGTCGCGGGCAGCCTCGTCGGCCTGGTCGCCGGATACCGGGGAGGCTGGGCCGACGACGTGCTGATGCGGGTGCTCGACGTCTTCCAGGCGTTCCCCACTTTCATCCTGGCCCTGGCGGTGGCCGCGCTGCTCGGTGGCGGCGACGACGGCATGGTGAACCTGATCGCGGTCATCGCCCTGGTGAACGCACCCGCCTACGCCCGGCTGGTCCGCGCCGAGGTGCGCTCCATCAGGGAGCTGCCCTTCGTGGAGGCGTCCCGCACCTCCGGCTCCTCCTTCTGGGGGGTGCTCTGGCGGCACGTACTGCCCAACAGTCTGACGCCGGTGCGTGTCATCGCCCCGCTGAACTGCGGCTGGGCCATGCTCACGCTGGCCGGGCTGTCCTTCCTGGGACTCGGCGTGCCGCTGCCCACCGCGGAGTGGGGCGCCATGATCAGCCTCGGTTCCGGTGACGTCGTCGCGGGCCGGTGGTGGACCTCGGTCCCGCCCGGCCTCTTCCTGCTGATCTGCGTCCTGGGCTTCAGCCTCCTCGGTGAGGGCCTGCAGGAACGCGCCGACTCCACAAGGAGGTGACAGACGATGACACTCCTGTCGATCGAGGACCTCTCCGTCGTGATCCGGCGGCCGGGACGCCGGGTCGCCGCGCTGAGCGGGGTGAACCTGAGCGTCGAGCCGGGCGAGGTGGTCGGCCTGGTCGGTGAGAGCGGCGGCGGCAAGAGCATGGTGGCCCGCTCGATCGTGGGCCTGCTGCCCGGCGGCTCCCAGACGACCGGACGGGTCATGTTCGACGGCGCCGACGTGCTGACGATGGACGCCGCCGAGCTGGAGGCCTTCCGCGGGCACGGCGCCGCGATCTGCTTCCAGAACCCGCGCGGCGCGCTCAGCCCCACCCGTACCGTCGGCCGCCAGCTCGTCGACCGGCTGGTCACCCACCGGTCGCTGGCCCCGGCTCCGGCCAGGGAGGTCGCCGCCGAGCTGTTCGAGTCGGTCGGCATCCGCAGCCCGAGGCGCCGCCTGGACGCCTACCCGCACGAGCTCTCCGGCGGCATGGCGCAGCGCGTCATGATCTCGCTGGCCACCGGGTGCGCGCCCGGCCTGCTGATCGCCGACGAGCCCACCACCGGGCTGGACGTCACGCTCACCCGGGAGATCCTCAACCGGTTCCGGCTCGCCGCGAACGCGGAGCGGCGCGGTGTGCTGCTGATCTCCCACGACCTGGCGTCGATCGCGGAGGTCTGCGACCGCGTCGTGGTGCTCTACGCGGGGACGGTGGTGGAGAGCGGTCCAGGCCCGCAGGTGCTCCACGAGCCCGCCCACCCCTACACGCGGGCGCTGCTGCGCTCGGTGCCCGACATCGACGGGCGCCCGGTGACCGCGACCCCCGGCGCGATGCCGCTGCTGACCGAGGCGCCGTCATCCTGCCCGTTCGCGCCGCGCTGCGCGCACGCGACGCAGCTGTGCACGGCGGACCTGCCCGTCGCCGGGCCCCTGGCCCTGGACTGGAGCGCCGCCTGCTTCCACCCCCGCTCGGGCCCACTCGACGACCCCGCCGAGCCGCCGGTCCCCGCGGAGATCCCGCCCGCGGGAACGGTCCCGTCCGCCGGTACGGCCACCTCGCCCGGTGCGAAAGAGAGCGTGCTGCGCATCGAGGACGCGCACGTCGTCTACCGCAGCCGCTTCGGCGGCGGGGGGCACCACGCGCTGCGCGGGGTCAGCCTCAGCGTCGCCGCGGGCGAGCGGCTGGGCGTCGTCGGGGAGAGCGGCTGCGGTAAGAGCACCCTGGCCAGGCTGATGCTCGGCCTGGTGCAGCCCTCGCAAGGCAGGGTCGAGGTGGCTGGTCACGCCCTGTCCGAGCTGCGCGGCGCCCGGCTGCGCCGGCTGCGTACCCGCGCCCAGCTGGTCTTCCAGGACCCGATCGGGTCGCTCAGTCCCCGGCGGACCGTGCAGGACGCGATCGGTGAGCCGCTGCGCGCCGCCGGGGTGCCCGCCGCGGAGCGCGCCTCGCGCGTCGCCCGCGCCCTGGAGCGGATGGAACTGGACCCGTCGATCCTGGAGCGGCGCCCGCACGAGCTGTCCGGCGGGCAGGCGCAGCGCGTCGGCATCGCCCGCGCGCTCGTCGGCGAACCCGACCTGATCGTCTTCGATGAGCCGACCTCGGCGCTTGACGTCACGGTACAGGCGCAGATCCTGAAGGTGATCGCCGAGGTGAGCGGCGACAGCTCGCGTGGCTCGGTCTTCATCTCCCACGACCTGGCCACCGTGCGGGGGTTCTGCGACCGCGTCGTGGTGCTCTACCTGGGACGGATCGTCGAGGAGGGGCCGGTGGAAGAGGTCTTCGGCAATCCCGGGCACCCCTACACCAGGGCGCTGCTGTCCAGTGCCCCCAGCCTCGGCGTCGGTTACGGCGGCCCGCAGGTCGAGTTGACCAAGGATCTGGAGGAGGCGGACGCCGCCGGGGGCTGCGCCCTCGCGCCGCGCTGCCCCTTCGCGACAGACGAATGCGGAGAGCAGGAGCAGGAACTCCGCCCGTACGACGCGAGCCTGGTCGCCTGCCACCGCGCCGCCGAGATCCCCGCGCTGATCGAAAGGTGACACCCTCAATGCCCGACCCGAAGCACATCCGTCTGGCCGTCGACATCGGCGGCACCTTCGTCGACGCGATGGAGCTGAACACCCGCACTCATGAGGTGCGTTTCAGGAAGGCCTCGACCACCCCGGCCCGCCCCTGGGAGGGCGTGCTCGACGCGGTCACCGCGCTCGGTACCGACCTGTCGGAGGTGGAGCTGTTCATCCACGGCACCACCCTGGGCCTCAACGCGGTCCTGGAACGGCGCGGTGAGCCGACGGGGATCATCACCAACGACGGCTTCCGCGACATCTTCCTGATCGGCCGGGGCAACGTGCCCGCCGACCACATGTACGACTTCCAGTACGAGCGCCCCGAGAGCCTCGTGCGGCGCCGTCACACCGCGGGGGTGCGGGGACGGCTCGACCACCGGGGCCGCGTGGTCGAGGAGCTCGACGCCGAGGGCGTCAGGGAGGCGGCCCGGGTCCTGGTCGAGGAGGAGGGCGTGGTGTCGATCGCCGTCTGCTTCCTGCACTCCTTCCTCGACCCCTCCCACGAGCGCCAGGCCGCCCGGATCATCCGCGAGGCGTACCCGGACGTGACGGTCTCGCTCTCCACCGACATCGTCAGGGAGTACCGCGAGTACGAGCGGACCAGCACGACGGTCCTCGACGCCTACATCCGGCCGATCTTCGAGAGGTACGTCGACAGGCTGGAGCATGGGCTGGCCGAGCGCGGGTTCGGCGGGCAGTTCCTGATCATGAGGTCCGGCGGCGGTTCCATGACGTCCTCCGTGGCCAAGACCTCCCCGACGCACACGGTGCTGTCGGGCCCGGCGGGCGGCATCGTCGGCGCGGCGCACCTCGCCGCCGCCCTCGGTCGCCGGGACCTGCTCACCTTCGACATCGGCGGCACCTCGCTGGACGCGTGCGTGATCGAGCACGGGTCCCCGGTGGCCGCCTACGAGGCGCAGCTGGAGCACTTCCCGCTGCTGATCCCCACTTACGACATCCGCACGATAGGGGCCGGAGGGGGCTCGATCGCGTGGTTGGAGAGGGGATTGCTCAAGGTGGGTCCGCACAGTGCGGGTGCCGACCCCGGCCCGGTGTGTTACGGCCGGGGCGGCACCCGCCCCACTGTCACCGACGCGGCGGTGGTCCTCGGCTACGTGGACCCGGGCCGTTTCCTGGCCGGGACCATGGACCTGCACGCCGACGCCGCTCGCGCGGCGCTCGACGAGCAGGTGGCCCGGCCCCTGGGGCTGAGCACGGAGGCCGCCGCGGCGGGCGTCTTCGACGTGCTGCTGGCCAAGACCGTCGGCGCGGTCCGGCAGATCACCGTCGAGCGGGGGCACGACCCCCGGGGCTTCTCGCTGCTCGCGTTCGGCGGGGCCGGACCGCTGCTCGCCCCGCTGCTCGCGGCGGAGATGGGCATCGGCGAGGTCATCGTGCCGTTCGCGCCGTCCGGGTTCTCCGCCTGGGGCATGCTCAGCGCCGACATCGTCGACGACTTCTCCCGTACGGTGATGGCCACCCTGGACGACGCCGACCTCGACGAGCTGGAGACGATCTTCAAGGGCATCGAGGCCGAGGCCGTCGACTCCCTGGAGGCGCAGCGGGTCGCGGCCGGGCGTATGCTCCTTGAGCGCCAGTTCGAGCTGCGCTACCTGGGGCAGGAGCACTCGCTCATCGTCACCGCGGGCCGCGACCTCGACCGGGACGCGATCAGGCGGGCGTTCGAGGAGACCCACGTGGCGCGCTACGGCCATGCCATGGACAACCGGCTGCAGATCCTCAACCTGCGGGTGCGCGGCATCGGCCGCACCGATCGGCCGGAGTTGGTGGTGCGCCCGCCGGGCGACGGCGACGCGGGCCGGGCACTGTTCGCCCGCAGGGACGCCTACGACTTCGGCACCCGGGCCACGGCGTCGTTCGCCGTCTACGACCGCGCGCTGCTGGAGCCGGGCGACGCGTTCGACGGACCCGCCCTCATCGACGAGGGCACCTCGACCACCGTGGTCCCCTCGGGGCAGCGGGTCGAGGTCGACGAGCACGGTTACCTGCTGGTCAGGCTTGTGGAGGTGGCGTCGTGACCGAGCGACTGGGCGAGACCCTTGACGGGGCGACCGCCGAGGTGGTGCGCAGCTACCTGCTCGCCGCGGCGGAGGAGATGCGGGCCACGCTGATCCGCACGTCGTTCAACCCGGTCATCTACGAGGTCCACGACTTCGGCATGTCGATGTACGACGCCGACCTGCGGCTGATCGCCGAGGCCACCGGGCTCACCTTCTTCCTCGGCGCCAACGACTTCTCCCTGCGCAAGGGGGTGGAGTACGTGGGGCGGGAGAACCTGCGTCCGGGTGATGTGGTGCTGCTGAACTATCCGTACTGGAACGCGGCGCACGCCTATGACGCGACGTTGTTCTCGCCGGTGTTCCTGGGTTCTGAGCTGGTGGGTTTTCTGTGTGTGCGGGCTCACTGGATGGATCTGGGGGCCAAGGATCCGGGGTATGTGCTGGATTCCACGGACATGCATCAGGAGGGGATCATCTTTCCGGGGACGAAGGTGTTCTCGGGGGGTGAGCCGAACCGGGAGATCATCGAGTTGATCCGGTTCAACTCGCGGATGCCGGATCTGGTGATCGGTGATCTGAACGCGCAGGTCGCCGCGTTGCGCACCGGCGAGCGCCGGTTCCTGGAGATCCTGGAGAAGTTCGGCCGCCCGACGGTGGAGGCCGCCGTCGGGCGGATGATCGAGGACGGCGAGGCGCGCACCCGCGCCGCCCTCGCCGAGCTGCCGCAGGGGTCGTGGACCGCGGTCGACTGGGTCGACGACGACGGCATCACCGAGGACCCGGTCCGGATGCAGGTCACCGTCACCATCGCCGACGGCACCTTCACCGTGGACTTCGACGGTTCCGCGCCGGCCACCCCCGGTCCGATCAACATGCCGTTCGGCGCCACCGAGGCGATCTGCAAGGTGGTCCTCAAGTCGCTCACCTCGCCCGACGAGCCGTCCAACTTCGGCACGACCGTGCCCCTGCGGGTGCGGGCCGAGCCCGGCACGCTCTTCCACGCCGTCTACCCGCAGCCGACGTTCACCCTGTGGACCGGCATCGTCGCGGTCGAGCTCATCCTGAAGGCCCTGGCGCAGGGCATGCCGGACCGGTTGCCCGCCTCCTCCGGAGGGGACGTGCCGGGGTTCATGATGGTCGGGATCCACCCGGAGACCGGGCAGAT